>NZ_CP073015.1:1800000-2010000 GCF_018080005.1 Flavobacterium sp. CS20
CTTTTGGAGATTTTGAAAATGCAAATTTACAAAAATTTATGTGGATTAAGCTTAAAATGTTAGTTTTGCACTAAAATTAAATAGAGGTCTGTGCTTTTAAAGTCAAGTTTAGATATTCAAAAATCCATTGGTAAAGGGCAACCAAAAATGCTTGGTTTAGTTCCTACAATGGGAGCATTGCATGATGGTCATTTATCACTCATAAGCAAAGCAAAATCAGAGTGTGATATAACGGTAGTTTCTATATTTGTAAACCCCACACAATTCAACAATCCTAAAGATTTATCAAATTACCCTAGAAATCTTGAACAAGACGTGGAAGCTATAAAGCAACTTGGGCGTGATATTTTGATATATGCACCTGATGTTGATGATATTTACCCTAATGGCCCACAAACAGAAAATTTTGATTTTGGGATAATATCAAAATATATGGAAGGTCAATATAGACAAGGACACTTTCAAGGCGTAGGCACTGTTTTAAAAAAACTCTTTGAGTTGGTAAAACCTCATCGAGCTTATTTTGGAGAAAAAGATTACCAACAACTTGCTATAGTCAAAAAGTTAGTTCAAATCACTAACCAACCCGTTGATATTATCGGTTGTGAAACTTACCGCGAGCCTAATGGACTAGCTAAAAGCTCAAGAAATAAATTGTTGAGTAATGATGAAAAATCAGAAGCAAGTATCATTTTTAAATGCTTAAATCTAGCTAAAACTCATTTCAAAGAAAATTCGATTTCAGAAATCAAAAAAAAGGTTAAAAGTATTTTTAATCACAAAGAAAATTTTAAATTAGAATATTTTGAAATTGCTGATGAAGAGGATTTGATTCCAACTCAAGATTTCATTGAAACTAAAAAATATCGTGCATTCATTGCCGCATATTGTAATGAAGTTAGACTAATTGATAACATGCCCTTGAACTAAAAAAAATGCAAATTACAGTCGTAAAATCAAAAATACATCGTGTAAAAGTAACTGGTGCAGATTTAAATTATATCGGCAGTATAACCATTGACCAAGACTTAATGGATCTTGCAAATATTATTGATGGCGAAAAAATACAAGTTGTTAACAACTCAAATGGCGAAAGATTAGAAACTTATGCTATTCCGGGACTAAGAGGAAGTGGAGAAATAACGCTAAACGGTGCGGTAAAGAAAAGTATCAGCTGGCGATATTCTTATTTTGATGACTTATGCAAGCATGAGCGTTGATGAAGCAAAGAATTTTAGCCCGTCAATCATTTTCCCAGACGAAGACAATCTTTTAAAATAAATCATGGCAAAATCTCGTTTGGCAAAATGGCTTAAAATCATTATACCGTTAAGCCTAGGTGTGTTTTTTGTCTGGTATTCAATAGCAGACACTACTCCACTTGAAAGAAAGCTAATTTGGCAAAATATTAAAAATGCTAATTTATTCTGGGTTTTGATGTCTATCCTATTGGGTCTAATCTCGCACATAGTTAGAGCAAACCGATGGAAACTTTTACTTAAACCATTAAGAGATACACCTAAACTTTCAGTCTGTTTTTACACTGTTATGTTTGGTTATTTGGCCAACTTAGGCATTCCGCGTTCTGGCGAAGTTTTACGAGGTGCCAGTTATGCCAGTCTTAGCCCATTAAGCTTTGAACAAAGTTTTGGAACCATAATTACAGAAAGATTAATTGATTTTATAGTTCTGCTCATCATCATCGGGATTGCCTTGATATTTCAAACAGACCAACTGCTGAACTATTTAAACATCAGTGAAGTTAATCCATTAAATACTTTGATTTATTTAAGTATCTTGATAGCTACTATTGTTGTTTTTTATAGGCTTATCAAAACAACAAAAAACCGCATTATACTAAAACTAAAAGATTTTATCTATGGCTTTTTACAAGGGATAAAAACCGTTTTTAAGTTAAAACAAAAGTGGTCATTTATCGCACAAACTTTAATTATTTGGTTACTCTATATCGCGATGTTTTGGGTAATAAAATATGCCATAGTTGGCTCTGAAAATATTTCCATCGGTCTGCTTTGGTTGGCTTTATAGCTGGCACTTTTGCCATGTCGCTCACCAGCGGTGGCATAGGTTTGTATCCGCTTGCAATAGCATCAGTTTACAAATTATATGATGTTCCAGTAGATGTTGGTCAAGCCTTTGGTTGGGTGCTTTGGACTGCTCAAACACTGCTTGTGATTTTAGCTGGGTCTATTTCTGCATTACTTTTGACATTTGTCAGCAAAAAATCATAAATTAGTGGACAAATTTTTAGCTATGAAAAAAATAGTCCTTAGCCTAATTATAATCTTTCTGCAATCACAGTTTTGTAAAGCACAAATAGAATATATTGAAGTCAATTCAAAAATTTTAAAGAGCACAAGGCGACTCAAATTACAAATCCCGCGTAATTATGATTCTGATAACAAAAAAACATACCCTTTGATTTTTGTTTTTGATGGAGACTATCTTTTTGAACCCGTTGCTGGAATTGTAGATTATTTAAGCTATTGGGAAGAAATACCCGAAGCTTTTGTTGTAGGTATTAATCAAGTTGGTAGTCGAATGGATGATGGTAGATTTGACAAAAAAGAATTTCTTCCCATAGGCACTGGAGCACAATTTTTTGATTTTATACAGTTAGAAATTCTAAAGAAATATTAAAATATATGAGAGTTTATGAATTTCTTTTTGTTTTCAAACAAAATACAGTTTCAAGGTTTTATAAATTTAAGCCCAGATATACCTGATGCCTTAATTCCTTTTATCAAAGAACAATTAAAAAATTCTAAAGAAAAAATATGGTATAGCTTAACTACTGGTAGCAATGATTTGCCATTCCTAAAAGCTAAAACCGAGCAACTTAACGAAACCTTCAGCACTATAGAAAATGATTTGGTCTCAATAAGTTATAAATCTTTTGAAAATACTAACCACTACTCTCTTGTGCCTTATGGATTACCGTATAGTTTAAACAAAATTTTTGAACCTTACACCCCGATTGATGATGTTGAATTTAAAAAAAAATTATCTAAAGCTGAAAATCCCGTTACTTATCTTGAAGACAAATACGAATTGATAAACACCCTCTATGATGTAGAAAAACCAGTTAGAATAGCTGATATTATGAAAGTTTCTAAACTTATTGAAAAAAATGAAAATTGGGAATTATATCAAGACCTCAGTAAAATAGCAAAACGCAACCATCCAAATACTCTACTTTTTGATTATTTTTCTGGACGATATTTTCAAGAAATAGGAAAACCTAAAAAAGCCATTAAAGCCTATCAATCTGGTTATTCTTATCAAGAAGCTGGTGGCATTACCAAAGATATGTTACTTGACAAAGCTGATAAACTTAAAGAAATCTTTGGATATTAATTCATTATGGCTAAACCAAAAACAGTCTATTTCTGTCAAAATTGTGGTGCTCAACATCCCAAATGGCAAGGTCAATGCAATTCTTGCAAAGAATGGAATACATTAGTTGAAGAAGTTATCAGTAAGTCTCAAGATAAAACTTGGGAAGCATCAGGCACTTCAAGTCAAAACACAAAACAACCTAAAGCGTTTAAACTAAGCGAAATTAGTTTTGAAACAGAAGACAGAATTATTACCAAAGACGATGAGCTGAATAGAGTTCTTGGCGGTGGCATTGTAAAAGGCTCTTTAATATTACTCGGCGGTGAACCTGGTATTGGAAAAAGCACATTATTGCTTCAATTGTGTCTTCACCTATCAATAAAAAGCCTTTATGTTTCTGGAGAAGAAAGTAGCAAGCAAATCAAAATGCGTGCAGACCGTATTCAAAAAACAAATGATAATTGTTTTATACTGGCAGATACTTCCACACAACGCATTTTCAATCAAATTAAAAAAATTGAACCTGAGCTTGTCATCATCGACTCTATTCAAACCTTGCATACCGAAATGATTGAAAGCTCGCCAGGTAGTATTTCTCAGATTAGAGCTTGCACAGCAGAATTGATTAAATATGCTAAAGAAACCAATACACCTGTTTTGCTGATAGGTCATATCAACAAAGAAGGTCATCTTGCTGGACTAAAAATTCTTGAGCATATGGTAGATACGGTTTTGCAATTTGAAGGCGATCAAAATTTTATATACCGCATTATCAGAGTTCAAAAAAACAGATTTGGAGCCACGCACGAACTCGGTATTTATGAAATGCAAAGTGGCGGATTAAAGCAAATTTTAAACCCATCTAAAATTTTAATTTCCAACCAAGAACACGACTTAAGCGGTACTTCTGTTGTCGCAACCTTAGAAGGCATGCGACCATTAATGGTTGAGATTCAGGCTTTAGTTAGTTCGGCAGTTTACGGCACGCCACAGCGTTCATCTACGGGATATAATGCCAAACGACTGAATATGATTTTAGCCGTTTTAGAAAAACGTGCAGGCTTCAAGCTGGGTGCTAAAGATGTGTTTTTGAATATCACAGGCGGTATCAATATTGATGATCCCGCTATAGATTTGGCTGTCGTTGTAGCGATTTTGTCTTCAAGTCACGATATAGTGCTTAACCACCGTTTTTGTTTTGCAAGAGAAATCGGCTTAGCTGGCGAAGTCAGACCCGTGCCAAGATTAGAACAACGTATTGCTGAAGCAGATAAATTAGGCTTTGAAAAAATATTTATTTCTAACAGCACTAAAGTTTCAAATAAGAATTATCAACTTGAAATTGTCAAGCTAAAAAGTGTGGTTGATGTTGTAGAATATTTGTTTTGAAAATCTTTCTGAATTTCATAAGATTAGTTTTGTTTACTAATTTCTTTGTGTTTGTGAAATGTGCTAAAATTTCAAAACTCGGTTAGGGATTGAGGCATTTGTTGGAGCTCATGCCACGCCATAAGCGTGGTATAGCGACTGCCGAAAGCCCGGCTTGTGTGACCTTAGTCACGCAAGCAACCGCCAAAATATAGTTAAAGAAATTGAAATATTATTGATTGTAATTTCTTATCTTTGAGTTCTTGATAGAATTTAAGATTCTTTTTGAGTTAGGTATTAAGTTTTTAATATTAAATAATTTTGCAAAAACAAGGTAATAGAGCGGATTCGCTTAACGTTGATAACTATTTAGACAATCATTATATCAACCGTAGTAATTGGTTGAGGGTCGCTGTGCTTGGAGCTAATGATGGTATTATATCTGTTTCAAGTCTTGCTATTGGCGTAGCTTCAGACAAGTGTTGAGCAAGAGCCTATTATTATAGCTACTGTTGCTGGGCTTGTTGCTGGAGCTTTGTCGATGGCGGCTGGTGAATATGTTTCGGTTAGCTCACAAAAAGACACCGAAAAGGCAGACATTGAAAGAGAAGCTGTTGAACTGAATGAAATGCCCAAAGAAGAGCTCAATATGTTGGCTAAGATTTATGAAAATCGCGGATTAAAAAAAGAGACGGCTATGAAAGTCGCTATTGAGTTGACTGAAAAAGACGCGTTAGGCGCACATGTAAGAGATGAGTTAGGGATTAACGAAATCTCTGAAGCTAACCCTATTCAAGCGGCACTTGCTTCTGGTGCAGCATTTACATTTGGTGGGGTTTTGCCACTTTTAGTGGTTCTATTTGCTCCTTTAAAAGGTTTAGAATATTGGCTGTATGGTTTTACGATTATATTTTTAGCCATTCTTGGAGCAACTCTGCTAAAACAGGAGGTTCAAGTGTATCAAAATCTATATTGCGAATTACGATTTGGGGTACAATAGCTATGATTCTTTCTGCCTTAGTAGGCTATATATTTGGAGTTAATGTTTAATTAAAATAAATCATCATGAACGACGCACATTGGCATTTAGTAGTAAATCATTTACCAATTATTTTTCCTGTTGTGGGAATAATTGTATTGATCATGAGTTTGATTTCAAAATCAGAAGCTGTAAAACGAACATCTTATCTCATTTTTATTATAGCTGCACTTTCGAGTATTGTTGCAATGAATACAGGTGAAGTGCGGAAGATATAGTAGAGAAAATAAGTGGCGTTTCAGAAAATTACATTGAAACTCATGAAGAGAGTGCAGAAACTTTAGCCATTTTATCTTATGTCTTAGGTGGGTTTTCCCTTTTGGGTTTATGGGCAAGTTTTAAGAAAAAATCTGTTAATTCAATTTTGAGTATCATAACGCTGATATTTGCCTTTGTAGTCGTGTATTTTGGTAGTGAAACGGGAACTATCGGTGGTGAAATACAACATACCGAAATACGAAGTGATAGCTCCACATCTTCACCTGAAAACGGGACTTACTTAGAAGAAGATGACGATTAAAAGTAACCGCTAAACTCAGTTTGAGCTATGTTATAAGTTGTTGTCATAATTTACTGAAATCATGAAATTCGCTTTTCGTTATTCTTGACAAATGCAGACCAACCCGAATAGGATTTTGAGCCTTGAATTTTACCTTGATTATAAAAATGACAGACTGCAGTTGCAAGTCCATCGGTGGAGTCTAAATTTTTAGGCAAAGTTTTGATTTTGAGTAAGTTTTGTAGCATTCCAGCAACTTGCTCTTTACTGGCGTTACCATTGCCGGTAATGGCCATTTTTATTTTTTAGGCGAATATTCGGTGATGGGAATTTGGCGAGATAATCCAGCGACCATCGCTGTGCCTTGAGCGCGTCCGAGCTTGAGCATAGATTGCACGTTTTTACCAAAAAAAGGTGCTTCTATGGCAATATGATCAGGATGAAAAGTCTCTATCAACTCGATGGTTCGCTCAAAAATAAATCGCAATTTGCTGTAATGGTCGTTGTATTTTTTGAGGTTGAGCTCGTTGAGTTGTAGCAGTTCCATTTTTTTGTCTTGGATTTTAATTACACCAAAACCCATAATGGTTGTTCCAGGGTCAATCCCTAATATGATTTGTTCTTTGGGCAAAATATTTTATTTATATATCCTCAGTAATGCACGAATGTTTATGAGATTATTCGTGTATTCATGGCTATTTTTAGTTTAATTTGCGTATGCCAAAGATACAAGACAAAATGCGACAGAAACTGATTTTGTGCCTAAAATTTTTTGTAACGCTCACAGGTTTGATGTTTGTGATTTGGTCTATTCAATCTTCTGAAACCGAATTTAGCTTGTTGTCTGAACATTGGAAAACCCAGCCACAAAATATTGTTCAGGCTATCTTGATTTTGGTTGTAGGTTCAGTTCTAAATTGGTTTGGCGAAATTAAAAAATGGCAAAAATTAGTCGGACATATTTCATTTATCGAAGCTCTAAAGCAAAGCTTAATCGGTCACAGTCTATCGCTTTTTACACCAAACAAATGGGGCGAATACGGTGGAAAATGCTTGTTTTATGCTAAAGAACAAACTTCAAAAATCATCGCTCTGACTGGGCTTGGACATTTGAGCCAATTGATGATGACTTTGACATTTGGAAGCTTTGGGTTATTGTTGATTTACAACTCATTAGAAAGCTTTGAGATGTTGCAATTAAAATGGTCTTGGATGATTTTAACATCATTTCTTTTAATTGGCATTGCTTTGTGTTTTAAGGTTGTTAGGACAAAACTTTGGTCGATTTGGTTGCAGTTTAAAAATATAAAGTCAAAGAAAATCACAACGACTTTGCTTTGGAGTGGTTTTAGATATATGGTTTTTGCACATCAATTTTTATTTTTGCTGTGGTGTTTTGGTGTTGAAGTGAGTTATGTTTTGGGTTTAAGTTTGATAAGTTCGGTTTATATTTTGTCTTCAATTGTTCCAGTTCTATCCATAGGCGATGCGGTTGTTAAAGGAAGTATAGCTGTGGTTTTGATGTCGTTTGTTGGCGCTTCAGTTTCGACAGTTTTACTCACGGTATTTTTGATGTGGATAAGCAATGTGTTAATCCCTGCCAGTTTTGGTTATTTTTGGTTGTGGTCTTGGCAACCTAATTTTTTAAAAGCCAAAGCATGATCATCTTCAGTATCATTGTGGTTTTGATTTATTCGGCTGTTATGCTGTTTTACACTTCTAAATTTAAGTCTTTTTCAACTGAGGATACCAAATTTGTTAAGCCACAAACTTACTTTTCAATACTCATCCCTTTTAGAAATGAAGCCGAAAATTTACCTCAGCTTTTAAAAAGCTTAAGTGCGTTAAATTATCCAAAAAATCTTTTTAAAATTTATCTTGTTAACGATCATTCTGAAGATGATTCCAAAGCCATTTGTTTAAAATATATTGAAAAATTAGATTTAAAAAATACTTTGGTTTTAGATAATAAAAACTTAGCGACATCGCCCAAAAAAAGTGCAATACTCACCGCTTTAGAACAGATTAAATCAGGCTATGTGATCACGACGGATGCAGATTGTTTGTTGCCAGAACATTGGCTTTTACATTTTGACCATTGCATACAAAAAACAAAAGCTCAATTAATTGCTGGATCGGTTCGGATTGCAGAAGAAAATACATTTTGGCAAAAGTTTCAAGTTTTGGATTTGATGAGTTTGCAAGTGATTGGTTTAGGTAGTTTTAAAACTAAAAATGCACTGATGTGCAATGCAGCAAACTTAGCTTACAATGTCAAAACACTTAAAGAATTAAATGCTTTTGATCAACATCAACAACACATCAGTGGCGATGATATTTTTACGCTTCAAGCTTTTCAAAATGCAGGGAAAACCATAAAAGCATTGGTTCACCCAAATACTGTGGTATGGACAAAAGCTGAGCAAAATTTTAAAGATTTAACCCAACAACGCATTCGCTGGGCATCGAAAGCTAAACATTATCAAAACAATACTTTGATTGGATTAGGAGTTTTGGTGTTTTTAACCAATTTGATTTTGGTTGTAAGTTTGGGTTTTACTTTGGTCTTTGAAAGTTTTAGAAACTGGTTTTGGTTGTTGTGGGTTTTAAAATTAATCACAGATTTTATGGTTCTAAAAACAGGAAATCAGTTTTTTAAAACAAGCTTATGTGCTCGAGATTATTTATTATTATTGCTGGTTTATCCTTTTGTTAGCGTGTATTTCGCGGTTTTGTCTTTCGGAGGAAAATTCAATTGGAAAGATCGTCATTATAAAATTTAGTTGACTTTTAAAATGATTGGCAATTCAAATTTTACATTTACAGGAATACCACGTTTTTGTGCTGGATAGATTTGAGGTGCTTTTTCAAAAATACGTTGAAAAGTTTTGTTTAAATCCATTTTAGAATTGAGCAGATCTAATTGGATTTTTCCTGTTTTATTAATTTTTAAAAAAAGATGTAGTGTATCATTTTCAAGAAGTTCAACGTCTAAAGCATCTAAATAGGGTTTGAGCCATAGGTGTAGATGTTGTTCAAAACAAGATTGTTGAACTTCACGTGAAGCTGTTTCATCACAGGTTTTAAATAGTGGGAAGCGGTCAACTTCTTTAAAATTGATGGTTTTAAGCTCTTTTTGAGCAATATCCTCAGCATCTACTTTTTTAAAGTTGCTTTGTTTGCATGACCAAAACAAAGTGAGAATTAAAATATACACCAAAAATTTCATGGGCTAAAAATAAGCAATTAAACTTGCTTGACTAAATTCAATTTCCCATATGAAATACAAATTGTGATTTTATCAACTTAAAATTTAATCACTTAAAGCTTCAGCACCAGCAACAATTTCCAAAATTTCACTGGTAATTGCGACTTGTCGTGCTTTGTTGTAAGTTAATTTTAAACCATCTCTAAGCTCAGTGGCATTTTCTGTTGCTTTGTGCATAGCCGTCATACGTGCACCGTGTTCAGATGCAAAAGAATCTCTTAAGGCTTTATACAATTGAATATTCAAAGCTTTAGGCATCAACTCTCTGATGATTTCTTGTTTTTCAGGTTCAAAGATATAATCGAGTTGTTGTGGCTTTTCTTCTACGGTTTTTTGAGCAACAAGTGGCAAATAATCTTCTGCTTCTACAATTTGTGTTGCCGCATTTTTAAAACAGTTATAAACCAAAATCACTTTATCAAACTTTTTGTCTTCAAACTTTTTGTTTGAACCGAATTGTAAAAACAAAATCAAAAATTCCATCTTGATGGTGTTCTTTGAAAAATGTCGTAAGTTGAACCGAATTTTTAAGTATCATTAACCTTTTTACCAATATTGAGAACTTCTACGTCTTGATTATTATAGGTTTCTTTTTTAAGTTGATTAACTTTTTTAAATCATCAAAAATTTCTTGATGGTGTTCAAATTTTGCGACAGACACCATTTTCATGGCACTGGTGATCTGCATTGTAGAGCTTACAGAGCTGATTCGACTTCTAAGTTCTTTAAGGTTAGCCATAATGCTATCTTATAATTATGCGTTATATTTTGAGGCTATTTCTGCAGCAGACTTCTTCAAGTGCTTGCGTAGCTTCATCAGTTAACTTACCTGATTTTAAATCCTGCAAAGCATTTTGGTGCTTAGCGTTGAGGTAAGTCAAATAATCTTTTTCAAACTCTTTAACTTTGTCAATTGGAACATTTCTCAATAAGTTTTTAGTTCCAGCATAAACTACAGCAATTTGATCTTCAACTTTATAAGGATCTGATTCTGCTTGTTTTAGCAACTCCACGTTGCGTTGTCCTTTATCAATAGTTCTTTTGGTTGAGGCATCTAAATCTGAACCAAATTTAGCAAATGCTTCAAGTTCACGGTATTGGGCTTGGTCAAGTTTAAGTGTTCCAGCCACTTTTTTCATTGACTTGATTTGAGCCGAACCACCAACACGTGATACCGAAATACCCACATCAATTGCTGGACGAACGCCAGAGTTAAATAAATCAGAAGTTAAGAAAATCTGACCATCCGTAATTGAAATGACATTGGTTGGAATATAAGCTGAAACGTCGCCTGCTTGAGTTTCGATAATTGGTAATGCTGTTAATGAACCACCACCTTTGACTTTGTCTTTTAAGGGTTCTGGCAAGTCGTTCATTTGTTTGGCGATGGTATCGTCATTAATGATTTTTGCAGAACGCTCTAACAATCTTGAATGCAAATAGAAAACATCACCAGGATATGCTTCACGACCTGGCGGACGTCTTAAAAGTAATGAAACTTCACGATAAGCTACGGCTTGTTTAGACAAGTCATCGTAAATAATTAAAGCAGGGCGACCAGTGTCTCTAAAGTATTCGCCAATAGCCGCACCAGCAAGTGGAGCATAAACTTGCATAGCTGCTGGGTCTGAAGCGTTTGTCGCAATAATAGTTGTATAAGCTAAAGCACCGCGTTCTTCAAGTAAATTGGCAATTCCTGCAACAGTAGAAGCTTTTTGTCCTATGGCTACATAAATACAGTAAACAGGCTCACCAGCATCGTAAAATTCTTTTTGATTTAAAATGGTGTCAATACAAACCGATGTTTTACCCGTTTGACGGTCGCCAATAACCAACTCACGCTGTCCACGACCAACAGGCACCATAGCGTCAATAGATTTAATGCCAGTTTGTAAAGGTTCAGAAACAGGTTCTCTATAGATCACACCTGGTGCTTTACGCTCAATTGGCATTTGAAAAGTTTCGCCATCAATTGACCCTTTGCCATCAATAGGTTGACCTAAGGTATCAACAACACGACCAACAATGCCATCACCAACTTGGATAGAAGCAATTTTGTTGGTTCGCTTTACAACTTCACCTTCATTGATATGTGTAGATTTGCCAAAAATAACAACCCCAACATTATCTTCAGCAAGGTTAAGAACCATACCTTTAAGACCATTTTCAAATTCTACGAGTTCTCCATATTCAGCATTGGTCAAGCCATAAATATTAGCAATACCATCACCGACGTTTAAGACGGTTCCAACTTCGTCGAGAGAAGCTTTGGATTCAAATCCTGAGATTTGCTTTTTGATGATTGCTGAAATTTCAGCTGGATTAATTTCTGCCATAACTATTATGCGTTAAAATGTGATATTATGTTGTAAGTAAATTTCTTTTAAGTCTATTAAGTTTTCCTGATAAACTAGCGTCGTATTGTAAATCTTTAAGGTTTAAAATGAAACCGCCTATTAAATCTTCATCAACAGTAGTGCTAATTTGGGCTTCATCGCCTGTTATGTTTTTAATTTTTTGCTTCAAAGTCTCAATGATTTTGTCGTCTAATTTAATAGCAGAGCTAATATGGGTTTCTCTAATGTTGTGCAATTCATTATAAAGGCTCTTGTAAGATTGACATATCCATTTTAAATGGTCGAAACGATTGTTTTCTGCTAAAGTATCAAACAATTTATGCAAGATTTTATCTACATTTTTGAAAACCGCTTTAGCGATATCGCACTTGTCTTTGTTTTTAACCACAGGACTATTGAATATGCTTCTCAATTCAGAATTTTGGGTTATACTGTTTTGAATGAGTAACATATCCTCTAAGAGTTTGTCCATAGAGTTTCGTTCTTGAGCAAGATTTAAAATGGCTTTGGCATATCGTTTTGCAAGACGTTGTCCCATATAGAATGATTGATTAATTAAGCTTAACTTTTTCTAACTCTCTATCAACGAGTTTGTTTTGAGCTTTTTTATCTTTAAGTTCTTCTTTTAAAACCTTTTCAGCAATTTCAATAGAGTATTGAGCCACTTGTTGTCTCAACTCATCAATAGCGGCTTTCTTTTCATTTTGTATCGCGTTTTGTGCTTTAGCAATGATATCATCAGCTTTTTTTGCGGCTTCTTCGGCGGCTTCACTGATCATTTGGTTTTTCATTTGCTGAGCTTCCTTGAGCATAGCGTCACGCTCTTGACGAGCTTCTTGCTTCATTTTTTCATTATCAGCCTTGAGGCTTTGCATTTCCTTTTTGGCTTCTTCGGCAGAGTCAAGGGCTTTTTGGATGCCTTCTTCTCTTTTGTTTAAAGACTCAAGAATTGGTTTCCAAGCATATTTTTTTAATAGAAGTATTAAGACAACTAAGACAAGAATTTGCCAAAAGAACAGTCCAAACGAAAAATCTTCAACTAATTTCATGATGTATTATTTAATCTTTAAAAAATTTAAAAATTAAGCTTTACAGCCAACCGCCATAAAGCTTAATTGATTTGTTTACACTGCAAATAATGCAGCAAAAGCAACACCTTCCAAAAGTGCGACAATGATAATCATCGCTGTTTGAATTTTTCCGGTGGCTTCGGGTTGACGGGCTATAGCTTCCATAGCAGCACCACCGATCCTACCAAGACCAATACCTGCTCCAATGATTACTAAACCTGCACCTACCATTACTGGGATTTCCATAATTAAACTATTTAAAATTAAACTTCAATTCAAAAAAAAAAAACTTAAACTACTGGCACGTCTTCGCTGTGATTGTCGTGTTCTTCAACAGCCATACCGATATATAATGCACTTAATAATGTAAAAATATAAGCCTGTAAAAAGGCGACTAATAATTCAATGACTGATATCATAATGGTGAAACCAAAAAATACTGGTCCTGCAATCCAGTTTTGCATAATGACTATCAGACCTAATAAACTCATAATAACCACGTGACCTGCAGTCATATTGGCAAATAGACGTATCATCAGAGCAAAAGGCTTTGTAAACATGCCTAAAATTTCAATCGGGATCAATATAATTTTCATAGGAACAGGAACACCAGGCATCCAAAAGATATGTTTCCAATAATTTTTATTACCACTAAACTGAACAATAATGAAAGTTACCAAAGCTAAAGCAAAAGTTACTGCAATATTTCCAGTAACATTAAAACCAAACGGCGTCATACCCAATAGGTTTAATAACCAAATAAAAAAGAATACTGTTAAAAGAAAAGACATGTATTTTTTATACTTCGGACCAATGTTGGGCTTGGCAATATCGTCTCTGACATAAATCACTAAAGGCTCTAAAAACCGACCAATGCCTTTTGGAATTTGATTTTTTTGGTAAGATTTAGCAAGACTTGTAAACATCCAAAGCAATAAAGCCGAAGCTAATATCATACCTATTAAATTCTTAGTAATAGAAAAATCTAATGGCTTTTCGTTTTCTACAAAACCTTTTTCGTCATAAGTGATTGTTCCTTCTGCATCTGTTTTGTAAATTTTGCTGTGATATAATTTGTAATGTTGACCATTAATTTCAACTAATTCTTCGCCATGATGAAATTTTGAAGCAGAAAAAACATGTAATCCATTTTCTTTATCATAAATGATAACTGGTAGAGGAAACCCAAAATGTTTACCAGTTTCGCCATCAGAAAAAAAGGTAAAATAGTGCGAATCGTCTATATGATGTTCAATATAGGCATCTATTTCTTCTTCAGTATCAACCTGACCTCCGTGCTCTTGATCGGACTTTTTATCACTTGTTGCAAAACTTACCCATGAAGTCATCATAAATAAAAGCACAAAAGCTGTAAGACGAGATGTCATTTGCATGTAATATGGTTTTCCTAATTTGGGTGCAAAAGTAATCAAAAAAATAAATTTAAAATGAGATTTTACTCAAATTTTATTTTGAAGAAAATGGGCTTAAAATTTGGCTTTATTTAAGTAACTAACAAGCACTAAAATTTCTATAATCATACACAAAATATAAGGAATAAAAAACAGTAAAAAGTTATCTCGATTAACATCTATAGAATTGAGTTTTGTGTAAACTAAAAAAACAGTGATTTTTATAAATCCTAAACCCATAAAGATAAAACCAATATAGCGTTTTAGTATGTTTTTAAGCCATATTACAAGCAATACAAAAGGCACGGTAAACAACAAATTAAAAACATAAGTAAATTGAAGCCTCAAGTTTTCATCTTCGTCGGTCAAATTATTCTGAATGAGATATGCTGGAATAATAAGAAGAATGAGTAAACCAAAAAATCGAAAGAAGATAGATGAATTTTTCAATTGACTATGAGTCTAAATTTTTGACTTGTTTCAGCAACAAATATAAACTTGAAAAAACACCAAACAAAATTAAACCTAAGGTGAACCAAGCCGTTGAAGTTTGAAAATAAGCATCGAGTTTTTTACCAATATAAGCACAAACAAAAATGATCACACCCATTTGGATGCCAGCACCAGTAAGAGCTATCCATTTATTGGGTCGCTTTGGTTTTTTTGAGTTCTGCTGTTCCTTTTCGCTCATCATCAAGTGATTTTACATTACCTTTCATTTGGCAGGTTGCATTGAAAACAGCTCCGTTTTCTACCACAAGTTGGTCTGTGATGACATCACCTGAGATATGAGATGTGCTTTTAAGAGTTAAGCAAGAATTAACTTTTAAAGTCCCTGTGAATTTACCTTCAACATCTGCATTCTCACATACAACTTCGCCGTTAATTTGACCCGTTTCGCCTATAACGACTTTACCTTTAATATTAAGGTTACCTTCGAGTTCGCCTTCTATTCTAAAACTGCCTTCAGAAGTAATATCACCAGTTAAGGTTGTGCCTTGTGAGATTTTATTTTGCTCTTTAGAAAAGTCTGGTTTTTGGTTTTTTTTGTCTGAAAACATCTTTCTATTTGTTTAAATGGTTCAAATATTGATCAAGGTTTTTATAAATTTGGACTATACTATAATTTTCATCTGAGATGGCAAAGTAATTAAAATCTTTTGAAATTTTTCCTTCTTTGATTAAAATTTCTGCTAAACCTTGTGCTCCTAATAGACTATTTAGACCAGAAATAACTACAAAATTTTGTGAAGAAGTGTAAATTTCTTTGTTGATTCTAAAATCATATTCTAAATCTTCAAAGCTGGTTTTTAATTGTTTCAAAAAATCTTCAAGAACCTGATTATCATTAAAGTAATAAACTAATTTATAAGTTTCTTGGTCGGTATCTGGCTTAAACTTGTTTTGCGTAACTTTGCTTTTCAGTTCCCTGTATCGCTTTTGAGCAAATTTACCTTCATCTGATTGTGGGTAAGTTAAGGCTACATAATTTAAGGCTTCTTTATAAGCTTCTATACCATCAATTTTGGCTATTGCATAAGCTTTTAGCAATTCAAACTTAGGAGCTATGGGTCGGCCAACGAGTTGCTTTGTGTAAATGTCTGCTTGCTGAATTACATAATCATACTGTTGATTTTCGTATGCTTTGTAGAGATTTTTATATATATTTTGGGGATTATTTTCGCTGTCTTTAAATTTTTTAGGATTTAAAAGTAAGGTCGCATATTCGCTTTCAGGATATTCGTTTATTATTTTATTTTTCCATTTGTTTTTGGCGTCAGTATTTTGTTGTGCTTCCGCAATTAGGTAAAGATTGTAAATACTCGGCAAAATTAAGCGTTCTTCTGGATGGCTATCAAGTAAGTTTTCAAATTTATCTTTTGCTAACTGGTATTCTTTGAATTTTTCTTTATAAATCACGCCGAGTTGATAGTAGGCAAAATTACGATCTATCCAAAGGCTATCAATTATATTTTGGTCTGTTGGAATTTGTGAAATATAAGTTTCAGGCTGATATTTTGGATCGTTTTCAAAAGGATCTACATCTTCTTTATTTTCTTCTTCATTATTTTTGGTATTTCTTTTGCCACCATATTTCCAATTATCGTTTAGTTCAATATTGCCCCAAGTTTGTTTAAATTCGAGCAATCCTTTTTGAGCTTGATTGGTATCATAAAAATAAAAACTTGCATTGCCTGAAGAATTTTCTCTGTTGTTTGATGTATTGTTTCTATCAAGACCTAATTTGCTTTGATTTTTAACACTATTTCTTTTAAATGTAGGTGATGAACTGTTAAGAGCTTTTTGAGATGCTGATTGTTGTGCAAAAACACTTTGAGCTTCTTCTTTAAGGTTTTCTACATAATTATTAAAATAAGCAAGCTGTTCTTCTTTATTCATTTCAACCAACTTAATTATGCTATCTTTTTCGTTGGCAATACTTTCGTACTTTATAACATCGTCTAAGCTTTTTCTTTTTTTAGCAATAATTCTATACTCGCGTTTACTTTTATCTATATGGGTTAATGTGCTGTCGTAATAAGCTCCAGCGGTTTTATAATTATTTTGGTCAAAATAAATTTGTGCTAATCTTAAATAATCTCTTGAATATAAGTATTTGTCTTTTGGATTTCTTGCAAGCGATTTGTTGTAATAATCTATAGCTAAATCAATAGAATCTAAATCGTTATGGTATTCAGCATAATCGAAATAAATAAAATCTAAAAACGGTCTATTTTCTCGATTTTCCATCAATTCGTTGTATTGGCTTTTCATGTAAGCATAATCTACAGTATCCTGATTTATATTTTTAAGTCGCTCAAGCTTGGCGTGAATCATATAATCACGAGGCGATTTGCGGTTGAGATCAATCACTTTTTGATAGGTATAGTTGGCACTATCCATTTGATTGAGTTGGTCAAAAAGTTGAGCTTTTATGTATAGAAAACGTCCTTTTTTATGATTATCTTTTGTATAATAAATTGCTTTATTTAAAGGTTCAATGGCTTGATTATAATTATTGTTCAAAATATGAGCTTCGGCTAAAATGCTATTGAGGTGAGTTTGTTCTTCCTCGGTTAAATCAGAATATTCAGATTGAATTTTGAGGAGGTTTTGCAAAGCCAATTCGTAATAGTTAAGCCGCATATTGACTTTTTCTGTCCAAATTTTAGCATCTACAATACCACTACTTTCAGGATAATGGTTCAGGACATAACGAAAAGCATCTTTGGCTTGAATATAACGATGACTGTAGTAGCGAGCTTTGCCGAGAAGAATAAAAGCTTCATCAATTTGATAGTTATATTCTTCTCCAGCAATATACATGGAGTGTTTTTGAATAGCTTTAGTCGCTTTTTCTTCAGCTCTTTTAAAATCAGGATTTTTAGCTTCGTTTTGTTGAGTTTTGGTTTCAAAAATATCGGGAGTTGGTGGCTTTTCTTGCATGCGTTCTACAGGCAAAATGTCCCAATAATTTTCAGGATATTCGGTTTCAACAGTTTGAATCCCATCTTCAACTGCTAAATTGCCGTGATAAATGGTATTGTAATAGGTGTTCATCGCATGCCAATTGCGGTTGACAAACTTGTTCTTTTGTGTTGAACATGCAGAAACGAGCAATGCGAGAATTACTAAAGATAAAAAATTATTGATGTTAAATTTCAAATTCAAAAAAATTGACGTCAGTTGGATAACAAGTTATTATGTAAATTATTATAAAATCACTTGACAAAAATAGGGTTCTTTTTGGAAACAGAAGACAATTTAATTATTTGAAAAGAAATTTGCTATCAGGTATAAGTTGATTTTTGTAATTTTAATTTTTTAATCCACTTTATGAAACATGCTTATCAACAAGCCAAATCCCTTCTGCAAAAGGCTCAATCTTCAAACGGTTTTTTGGTCGCCGTTAATGAAATAGCCAATTATAAACGCATTTGGGCTAGAGATGGTGTCATTTGTGGTTTAGCTACTTTACTAGATGGCGATAAAGACTTGGTCAAAACAATGAAAGATACTTTAGAAACTCTAGCCAAACATCAGCATCAATTCGGGAATATTCCTTCTAATGTCAATGTAGAAACGGGAGAAGTTAGTTTTGGCGGTTTGGCGGGTCGTGTAGATACTTTAGCTTGGTTTGTTATTGGAGTTTGTCAGTATTCAGCTTTCACTGATGAGCGTTCTTTTTTTGACAAGATGAAACCTGGTATGCAAAAATGTTTTAAACTTATGCAAGCTTGGGAATTTAATCACAGCGATTTGATGTATGTGCCTAGAAGTGGCAATTGGGCTGATGAATATCCCACCGAAGGTTTTATTTTGTATGACCAACTCCTTAGAGTTTGGGCTATGAGATGTTATTTGCATTTTGAAAAAGATGATAATTTAGCACAAAAACATAAAGCTATTCTTGCTAAAATTCAATTAAACTACAAAAAGCAAGATGAAACGACAAATGTTTATCATCCTAAAGCTTATAAACAGCTCAAAAAACTAGATTATTGGGCAGTTAGCCTTGAGCCTGCGGGCTATCAAACCCAATTTGACGCTTTTGCTAATAGTTTGGCATTAATGCTTAATATTGGCAATGATGAATCTGATAAAAAACTACTAACCTATTGTCTAAATCTACAAAATCAGCTTAAACTAAATTTGCTTCCTGCTTTTTGGACCGTCATTACAGAAAAAGATAAAGATTGGAATTTGTTGACTAATAATTGTAAATACGAATTTAGAAACTATCCTTATCAATTTCATAACGGAGGCACATGACTTGTAATCAATGGATTTTATGGAATTGGATTATGTCTTCAAGGTAAACAAAAAGAAGCTAAAGATGTTTTGGAACAAATAAATTTGCTCAACGCTAAGTTCGATTGGGGGTTTTATGAAAATTTTGATTCTAAAACACAAGAGCCGAACGGTGTGAAATTTTGCACTTGGAGTGCAAGATCAACAATGATGCTTACTGAATTTTTAAATGGAAAACAATGGATTGGACTCAAAAACCTATAGACGTCATTTCCACTGGCGAAATTCTCATCGATATGATTGGGCAACAAATGGATTGCCCGTTATCTGAAACTATTGAATTTCAGCGTTTTGTAGGTGGTTCGCCTGCAAATGTAGCTTTTAATTTAAACACGTTAAAATCAAATGTTCATTTTATAGGCAGTATTGGTCAAGATGGTTTGGGTAAATATATTTTAAGTGAATTTAAATCTCATAATTTAGCGATTAAAGGATTAAATCAAAGTTCAAAATTACCCACTACTCTAATCTTAGTTTCAAAAACCAGCCAAACTCCAGATTTCATTCCTTACCGAGGAGCTGATACTCAGATAAATTCAAACATGTTTTCAAAAGAAATTCTCCAACAAACCAAAGTGTTTCATACCACTTGTTTTGCTTTATCTAAAAACCCCGCACAAAATTCAATTTTAAAAGCGACTAAAACAGCTAAAACATTAGGTGCTGAATTGAGTATAGATTTGAATTATGCGTCACAAATTTGGTCAGACAAAACAGAAGCTGAAGTTATTATAGGAGAATACCTTCACCTGAATCCTTTATTGAAAATAAGCGAAGATGATGTGAGTCGTCTTCTTGACGCGTCTTTGAGTCACCAAGAAATTTTTAATTACTTTCAAAGTAAACACGGTGTAAAACGCATTTACTTAACCCTAGGAAGTCAAGGTGTTAAATATTTAGATATACATGGCAAAATCAATCATCTTCCAGCACAACCTATCAAAGAGATCAAAGACGTTACAGGAGCTGGCGATGCTTTTTGGTCTGGGTTTTTATATGGGTTTACAAAAAAATTTGACCAAGAGCAATGTTTGAAAATGGCGTTAAAATTGTCTGCTATTAAACTTCAGCACGTTGGTGGGCTTTCTGAAAACTTGAATTTGTTTTTGGAGTAATATAAAGTTCATCTTTATTACCAATACTAAAGAAATGTTCTAAATCGCTTACATTGAATTGATCTTTTAAATTCTACTTGAGCAAAAGTTTATTAAAAGTTTATTTTAGAAAGATCAAAAAATCATATTGTCTTATTAAAACAAAATGGGTTAATATCCTACAAAATCGGGATGACTTCACTGAACTCGTGCCTCGCTCGGGATAAACATTTTGGCAGATGTTCAATACAGTACTTCACGTCTCTCAGAGTTATGAACAGATTTTCTTTTATAAAAAAAGCCTCTCAATAAAAAGAGAAGCTTTGTGATTTGCCCCACACTAAGCGGAGATAAAGTGTACGGGCGGAGAGACTCGAACTCTCACACCTCTCGGCACTAGATCCTAAGTCTAGCGTGTCTACCAATTCCACCACGCCCGCAAAATTTTTTGCAAATATAAATAATGTCTGTGATTAAAAAATCAAATTGAAACCAAATTTTTAGTTAAAAACTCGAATACTATCACCATTAGCATTAAGCTGATAATTCATCAAAGCAAAAGACAGACCATCGTCAAGGGGTTGACCTGTAATCAAACTATATGAATTTGGATTTTGACAAGTCGATACTGCAGATAAACCATCAATTTGAAGTCTAGTGCAGTTGCTAGGAATTTCATTGGGGTCAGAAGCATCCCAAGCTAAAAATCCGCTCCCGGTGTTCACTACAATAATACCATCATTTCCAATGCCTTGTCCACCAACATATACGGCATTGCCAGTAAAGTTAAGCGGACTAAATTGAGGTAAAGTTAAATTTAAAATAATATCAAACTGAACATTCAATAAGTTCGGATTATTTTGTCTAGCATTATCATCACTACAAGCCTGTAGTCCAACACAAGTGATAAAAATTGACAACATAAGTTTAAGATTCATAAAATTTAAGGTTTATTTTTTTAATATTCGCAAATTTACTACTTTTGTAAGTTCAATCCCGTTGTATTCGGGATTTTTGTTTTTCATATAAATATAACGCATATGAGTAAGATTTCGTATTATACTGAAGAAGGATTGAAAAAACTAAAGAAAGAGTTAGACCAACTCAGAGATGTTGAGCGACCAAAAGCTTCGCAAGCCATAGCTGATGCTAGGGATAAAGGCGACTTGAGTGAGAATGCAGAATATGATCTTGCTAAAGAAGCTCAAGGCATGCTTGAAATGCAAATCGCCAAATTAGAAGAAATCGTAGCCAACGCCCGTGTGATTGATGAATCTCAGCTTGACACCTCTAAAGTTTTGATTCATAGTAATGTAAAAATAAAAAACAAAGCCAATAACCAAACTTTGACCTACAAACTCGTAGCACAGAGTGAAGCTGATTTAAAATCTGGTAAAATATCTGTGGACTCCCCTATTGGTAAAGGTTTACTCGGTAAAAAGCTGGTGAAATTGCTAAAGTTACCGTCCCAAACGGAAAATTAGAATTTGAGATTTTAGAAGTTAGTAGAGATTAATTGCTTAACCCAGTTTGTGCTGAACGCTTTTTTTTATCTAAATCTTAAACCTGAGTAAAAAGAGAATTGGTTTCAAAATTTCTCTTTTTTAAAGCTTTTTCAAATGCTTCACGATGCGTTTTGATATCTTTTACGTCTAACATGCCAAAAATTTATGGTGTAAATTAATTGGCAAATTTAGTAAAAGCTTTGGTTACAATTGAAGATTAAATAGAAATTATACAAAGCATAATGTAATTCAACTTTTTATCAAATTTGATATTTTTATTTTAATAAATTTTAAATTAAATTAGCTAGCTAATTTGACAATCAATTAATTATGAAAACTATAATATACATTTTTAGCCTAATGTTTTCGTTTTGTTTATTCTTTAACTACTCGCATTCTTATTCGCAAAACTCCCATATCAATACCGAGGGTTTATATAATGCTGAATTTATAGATAATATATTTATTGGGCATTTTGAGGATCTCGAAAATAAAAATGATAATGAGTTTCAAATCATGTTTTTTGATGGCTATTTAAAAACCTATGGGGAACAATGTGATGCCTATTTGCCAAAAGATAAAGTTAAAATCATGAAACAAGTTTGTAAAACAGAGCGGGTAACAACAGATTACCTTGGCACAGAAACCAGTAGATATTGTATTGAGTGGAAATGGGAATGGACTGGCTTATATGCACGTAAAGATTTATATGAAGCTAAAATGAACTTACAAAATAAATTTAGTGATGACGCTTTAAGAAGTACACTAGAAAAAATGACTAACCCCAATGCTGTAGGTAACTCTGTTGACCTAATGCACAAAGCCAAAGCTTTAAATTATGATATGAGCCAGATATTAAAACTAAACCCTTGTGATAGCAAATCTCTAAGACGTTTCGAAGAAAATCTTATTGCCTTTTCTGAAAATAGAGAAGGTATAAGAATGAAAGAAGATAGTAAATATAAAAAAGTTAAAGATTTGGGCGGACCTACAGAGAAGCAAAACTTAACTCAACTCCTTAATGATTTGATTTATGACCAAGCCAAAACTTGGGCTGTAAATAAATATGTAAATAATAGCATATCAAATATATCAATTACCTCTAAAGACAACAAGGGTCGCCCTTCAGTTATTACAGCTTATTATAATTATTCAAGCTTTTTTGGCAAAAGTCAAGGTTGGGCGAGGATAGTTTTTGATAATGGTTTACCTAAGTGCATATACTTTCATGATTATCCAAATAACTGTAAAACTCCTAAAGCAAATATTGTCAACAACTATGCCCTAAATAAATACAAAATTTGAGATGAACTTGAAGCAATCATAAATAATTTCTTTTATCTTAGATAATTCATCCTATTAATATCTATGATAAAGCCAGAATTACTATCACTTAATGACAAAGTTGCTATAATTTGTACAGCAAGGGCTGTTGATGAAAATGATTTAAAATCTGCTCTAAATATTCTTAATTCTTGGCAACTTCAACCCATCTTAGGACAAAGTATTGGATTAAAGCATCATCAGTTTGGCGGAACCGATGATGAAAGAGCGGCTGACTTACAACAACAAATTAACAACCCTGAAATAAAAGCCATTTGGTGTGCTAAAGGCGGTTATGGTACAGCCAGAATTATTGACCAAATAGATTTTACGCCATTGCTTAAAAATCCCAAATGGATCATTGGCTATTCTGATGTTACGGCTTTGCATTTACATCTTCAAAATATAGGCCTCTGCAGTCTTCACGCTCAGATGCCAGTAGATATTGAAAATAAGTCTAAAAAAACTCATAAAAGTTTAAAGCAAAGCTTGTTTAAAAATCCTTTTAATATTTACTATAAATCAAAATTCAAATCTCAATCTGGTCAAGCCCAAGGTCAACTTATTGGTGGAAACTTATCGGTATTATACTCGGTTTTAGGCTCTGAATCTATAGCGAGTTTTAAAGATAAAATTTTATTTCTTGAAGATTTAGATGAATATCTCTATCACATAGATCGAATGATGTTGAGCTTGAGCAGGCAAGGTTTACTCAAGCAACTAAAAGGCCTTATCATAGGCGGAATGACTGATATGAATGACAACTCTACGCCTTTCGGAAAAACAGCTTATGAAATAATAGAGCATTACACAAAAGATTTGAAAATCCCAATAGCTTACAATTGCCCAGCCGGACATCAGTTTGAGAATATTGCATTAACTTTAGGGGCTAAAATAAATCTTAATGTAAAAAACAATAAAATCTCTATAGAATATTAACACATGGCAGAGCACAATCAACTTGGTAAAGCTGGCGAAAGTTTGGCTTTAAAACTTCTTAAAGATAAAGGCTATGAGATTTTAGCTAAAAACTACCGATTTCAAAAAGCCGAAGTTGACATTATTGCTCTAAAAAACGAAACTTTGGTAGCCGTAGAAGTCAAAACCAGAAGCACGCCAGAATTTGGCAATCCACAAGAGTTTGTAAAACCTGCTCAAATGAAACGCCTTGTTGAGGCTGTTGACCATTTTGTTAATGAAAGACATTTAGACTACGAAGTGAGGTTTGATATAATCGGAATTATTAAAAATAAACTCGGCACCAGAATTGAACACCTTGAAGATGCGTTTTTGCATTTTTAAATTGTGTTATTGTTTCCCCATAAGATGCAGATAGCAAATCTCAACATTAAAATTGCATAATAATTTTCCTATATTAACCTGAGTTCGATTTATTGAAAGCTGTAAATCAGATGATTATATCTTTTTGTAAGCAAATTTTGCCATTTCGAACGAAGAATGAGGAGAAATCTTATCCTACTGAGATGTCTCGTCGCTCATGCTTCGCTCTATCGAGATGACAAATGATTAAATATCTGTATTTTATATGAATATATTTTATTGGAATTTATATCGAACTCACGTTATATTAACTGAATGTAAAATCTATTTACATTCCTAACTTTAGTTTAAAACCTTAGATAAACTTAATCAAATACATAGGAATTCAAACTTTGAGCAATAACAATTGTTTAACCAATTTACTCTATTTTCATAAGCCTATCCTAACATTTTATTAAAAATGAGATAATTTTTTTCAGATATGTTTAGACTTCTTTTGTAATGAATTTAAAAAAACTTTCAAATCATGAAAAAATTATTACTCGGATTATTTTTACTCTGCGGAGTTGGTGCAATTGCACAAGGAACAATTACTGGAAAAGTAATAGACAATGGTTACAATCAACCGCTTGCAGGAGCAGATGTGTTGATTAAAGGAACTGAAATTGGCTCTATGACCGATTTTGATGGTAATTTTACTCTTACAACCGATTTAAATCAAGGTGTTATACTTATATCTTACGTTGGTTACGAAAGTAAAGAAATTGAATTTAATTTTTCTGATACACAAATAATTAATCTTGGTGAGATAAGGCTTAATCCAGGAAATCAATTAGACGAAATAGTATTAGTAGGAAGAGATGTCCTTGATGTGGCACTTGAACGCGAAACCCCAGTAGCTGTTTCTACGGTAAGATCAAGCTACATACAAGAAAAAATAGGAAATCAAGAATTTCCAGAAATTCTAGAACAAACCCCTTCTGTTTATGTTACTAAACAAGGCGGTGGTTTTGGAGATTCACGTATGACGGTTAGAGGATTTAATCAAGTCAATACTTCTGTAATTATCAACGGACAACCTGTAAATGATATGGAAAATGGTATTGTTTATTGGTCAAACTGGTTAGGCTTAGCAGATGTTGCTGCTGGTGTTCAAGTTCAACGTGGTTTAGGAGCAACTAACTTAGCTATACCTTCTGTAGGTGGTACTGTAAACATTGTGACCAAATCAACTGAAAAGCAAGCTGGTGGAAGAATTCAAACTTTAGTTGGTAATGATAGCTATTTAAAAACACTTGCGTCTTATAATACTGGTTTGGGTAAAAATGGCTGGGCAACAAGCTTACTAATCAGTCGCTGGGAAGGTGATGGTTATATTGATGGCACCAAAGGAGAAGGCTATACCTATTTTGGTTCTGTTGGCTACGCACCAGTAGATAGCGATCATGCTATAAACATAACCTTTACTGGTGCTGGACAATGGCATCACCAAAGAACTTCTATGATAAGCCTTAGAGATTACTTTAATTTTGGAGGCGATGACTTTAGAAAATTTAATATAGATTGGGGATATTTGAACGGCGAAGAATACTCATTCAGACGCAATTTTTACAATAAACCAATCGCTACTTTAAACTGGGATTGGGATATCAATGACAAACTATCTTTAGCCACAGCACTTTACGGCTCTTGGGGTCGTGGTGGTGGAACTGGTCCAAGAGGTAGAAATTTTGGTATTAATCCTTTTGGACAAGATTTAACCGCATTTATGCAGGATGGAAATACAGATTTTAGAACAAATGAAGGTATTATCGATTTTGATGCTGTTGTGGCTAATAACAAAGCTGGCACGCCTTATCAAGTACAAGGTTCGCCTTATGAAGGATTAATTTTAGGTTCAAATGGCTATAATGATAATGGCGTGAATAGCAATATTGCTATTAGAAGATCTTCAATGAACTCTCATAACTGGTACGGTGCTATTTCTAAATTAAAATATGAAACTGGTAATTGGACTATTGGAGCTGGAGTAGATTTAAGATATTACGAAGGGTTTCACTATAGAGTGGTTAACGATTTGTTAGGTTTGGACGGATATTTTAGCACAGGCAATCAAAATCTTAGCGAGGGTTTAATTATCACCGAAACTATTGATGCAAAACCATTTAAAGACACTGGTCTTAAATATGATAAAATTGATTATTACAACGTTGGTATAGTCAAATGGTCAGGTTTCAACGGAAAATTTGAATATAAAAAAGACAACAAATATTCGGCTATTATTCAATATGGTATTTCAAACCAAAACTATCAAAGAGAAGACTACTTTGATGAACCAAATAATATCATTAGCGATGACGAAAATAAATTAGGTGGTTACGTCAAAGGTGGTGCAAATTACAATATTGATGATGTGCATAATGTTTTCTTTAATGCTGGTTATATATCACGTCAACCATTTTTTGATGCTATTTTTCCAAACTTTGCAAATGAAGTAAATCAAGATGCTGAAAATGAAACTATCACGTCATTTGAAGTTGGTTATGGTTATACTACATCTGAATTAAAAATCAATTTAAACCTATACAACACTTTGTGGAGTGATAGATTTTTCACCACGAGTTTTGATTTCTTAAATGGTCAGTCTGGTACAGCTCAATTTTCAAATGTTGAACAATTGCACCAAGGTGTTGAATTAGAAGTTTTTTATAAACCCATCACAGATTTAATGGTGTCAGGTATGCTTTCAGTTGGTGATTGGAGATATAAAGATAATGTAGAATCAAGAGTATTTGATGAAAATAATAATTTTGTTCCTGAAGCCTCATCTACTTTGTATCTCGAGGATGTTAAAGTTGGTAATGCTGCTCAGACCACTCTTTGCTCTAATGGTAGATTATGAAATAACCAATGCTTTAGGTGTTGATGCTGGTTTGAGATATTTTGATAATTTATATGCAGATTTTGCACCAAATGACCAAGAATTTTTAAATCCAGATAACAAAGGTGCAGTTGAGCTTCCAAACTATACCGTAGTTGACGCTGGAATAGATTATCGCTTTTCATTTGACAAATCAGATTTATTTCTCAGATTAAACGTTAACAATATTTTTGATGAAGAATATATCTCTGAATCATTAACAAACATCCATACTGATAGTAATACTGAAAACACTTATCAAGGAGTAGATTATAGAAACTCTGTTAATTGGGGTTTTGGTACAACTTGGAATTTCTCTGTTAGCTATAATTTTTAAATAGATGAGTTAAGCCAATCTGTAACATATTGCTTTAAACCCTGTCAACTTTGGCAGGGTTTTTTGTTTTGAAGTTCTTTTAATATAGTTTGCCTAACCTTTTGATTAAGCAATCTTTTATCTTGAATACTAAATCCTTGTGTCTCTATAAACTCTAAAACTTTAGCACGTAAAACACCCGGTTTGCCACTAAAAAATTTATAAGAAAATTTAGCTTTATTATCATAAAAAACAATCGGTACAATGGGAATTTGATGATTGATAGCCAAGCGAAACGCACCATCTTTAAACCTGTCTAAAACAATAGACATATCATCTGGCACGCCACCTTCAGGAAAAATACAAACACTCAAGCCCTTTTCTAAACGCTCTTTTGCTTGTTGAAAAACCGCATGGCGACTTTTGCTATCTTGCCTATCAACCAAAATACAAGTGCGTTTATAAAAAAAACCAAACAATGGATATTTTGCTAATTCTTTTTTGCCAACAAACACAAAAGGATTTTTAGAAACATACAACATCATCATAATATCTATCATACTAGTGTGATTTGATACCAATAAATAACTTTTGTCTTTTTCCATTGTCTCTAAAAACTGAACTTTGGGTACAAAACCCATTCCAAATAAATTGATAACCGCCCATGTCTTTGCTACTTTAAAAAAGAATCCATACCATTCTTCCCTTAAAGTTGAAATCAATAAAAAAGGAAAGAGAATAATAATACTAAAAAGCATCAGCACATAAAACCAAATGCGCCAAAACAATCTCAATATGTTAAACAAAATTTTCATCAAGTCCAAAATTACATAAATCCTTAGATACAGATAAACAAAAGATTTATCTTTGAAAAAAATTGATTTTTATGTCACGTATTTTAACTGGAATACAAAGTACAGGAACTCCACATCTCGGCAATCTTCTCGGGGCAATTTTACCTGCCATTGAAATGGCAAACAACCCTAAAAATGACTCTTTTTTATTTATAGCCGATTTACATTCGCTCACCCAAATAAAAGATGCCAAAACTCTAAAAAATAATACTTTACACACCGCAAGAACTTGGTTGGCTTTTGGTCTTAACCCAGAAAAAACAGTGTTTTACAGACAAAGCCAAGTGGCACAAGTTACTGAATTGACTTGGTATCTCAACTGTTTTTTTCCCTATCAACGCTTGACTTTAGCCCACTCTTTTAAAGACAAATCAGATCGGCTTGAAGATGTCAATTCTGGGTTGTTTACCTATCCTATGTTGATGGTCGCTGATATTTTGCTATATGATGCCGATATTGTTCCCGTTGGTAAAGACCAATTGCAACACATTGAAATGACGAGAGACGTCGCACAGCGTTTTCATGCTAAACTTGGTGAAACATTTGTATTACCTCAGCCCAAAATACAAAAAAACACTCAACTCATTATTGGAACAGATGGCGAAAAAATGAGTAAATCAAAACAAAATATCATCAATATTTTTGACAATGATAAAAAGCTTCGCAAAACCATTATGAGTATTAAAACGGACAGCACACCATTAGAAGAACCTAAAGATCCTGATACTTGTATTGTTTTTAATCTCTATAAATGCATTGCTTCAGATGATAAAATCTCTGAAATGAAAGCCAATTATCTTAACGGCGGTTTTGGATACGGTCATGCAAAGACAGCTTTGTTTGAAGAAATTAAAGACAGATTTAAAACCGAAAGAGAAACCTTTCAACATTTAATCCAAAATCCAGAGAAAATTGAAGAAACCTTACAAGCAGGTGAAGCAAAAGCTAGAGTTGTAGCAAACGAAGTTTTAGCTCGTGTGAGACAAAAATTAGGTTATCAATCATAAGAAAAACAGCTATTTTAGAAACGATTAGTGCAAACTTCTTAAATTTTGTAAAACCCCTATAAAACTAAAACACAATCTTTTTCAAGCGTTTCTGAATACTCTTTTTATAATCATGCGGATAAGTGCGTTCGCCCATAAAAACATCGGTCATGGCGTCAGCGAGATGTTGACCAAATTGTTTAAGCATTAAATTTCTGAGGGTTTTATTTTCATAAAATAATTTAGCCAACTTTACGCCTGTTTTTAATTCTAGAAGTAGTTTTTCATCGAGTTTGTCATGGTAGTTCTTCTCTGCTTGTCTTAGGTCTAAATTGCTTTCTGCAATAGCCTTAGCAACAATTTTACCACTGTAAATAGCATTGGAAATCCCTTCTGCAGTAACAGGATCGGCAAAACCAGCAAGATCACCAATGAGAAAAACATTTTGCTTGACAAATCCATCTTTTCGAGGGCTAATAGGGATAATAAAACCGTGAGCAGAAGACGAGATAATGTTTTTGATACCAATAAAATCAACATACTGATGGTAATTTTCACGGAGTTTTGGATTCTTTTTGGTTTTCATAAAATTACCCACACCAACCGATAAGTGATTTTTTTTAGGAAAACACCAACCATAACCTAAAGGTACAACATCAATATCAAATCGTGCAGAATGAGATAAACGCTCAAAATCTTCATCACTGACTTCTAATTCATATTCAAGTGCTGGACACATCATACGGGTTTCTTGCCAGTTAGATAGTTTAGCGGTTGGGCTTAACGCCCCATCTCTTGCAACGACAAACTTGGCTTGAATTTCTTTAGTTGAGGTTTTTAATGTTGCAATTTCACCACATTTCAATTCTTTTAAAGCTTCAGTTTGTAATAGTTCAACTCCAAATTCTTGAGCTTTTTTTACTATGAGGTGATCAAAGGAATCCCGCATAATCATCGTAATAATTGGCTTGTCTCTTTTGGTTTTAAAACTAAGATTCTTACCAGCAAAGGCTATGTCAATATCAACAAATTCTCTTTCTACGACTTCAGAGATGTCAAAAGGCAGATTTTTACGACCCCGAAACACAAAACCACCACCACAAGTTTTGTAGCGGGGTAAAGTTTCCTTTTCAATAATAATGGTTTTCAAACCTAATTTTGCAGCGTGAAAAGCAGCAAGACTCGCTCCAGATGGACCACTACCTATGACTGCAACATCATATCTCATGTTATAAAATTTGCAGATAAATTTAAATATAAATTTTAAACAGCAACTTTTCCTTTAATATGCGGATGTGGATTATAGTTTATCAACTCAAAATCTTCAAATGTAAAATCAAAAATAGAGTTTACCTCTGGATTGATTTTCATCTCTGGCAATGGTCTAAAATCTCTTGAAAGTTGCAACTTGACTTGCTCAAAATGGTTTTGATAAATATGGGCATCGCCAAAAGTATGTATAAAATCGCCGTAACCTAAATCGCAAACCTGTGCAATCATCATAGTTAAAAGTGCATAAGACGCGATATTAAAAGGCACGCCAAGAAAAATATCAGCACTGCGTTGATAAAGTTGGCAAGACAATTTTCTTTCGGCTACATAAAATTGAAAAAATGCATGACATGGCGGTAAAGCGGCTTTGCCATTAGCTACGTTGTCTGCAAAGCTTTTTGATGTATCAGGCAAAACACTCGGATTCCAAGCTGAAACTATCATCCGGCGGCTGTTAGGATTGTTATTAATGCTTTGGATAACTTCTGAAAGTTGATCGATGCTTTCGCTATTCCAGTTGCGCCATTGATGACCGTAAACTGGGTATAAATCTCCGTTTTCATCAGCCCATTCGTTCCAAATTCGCACGCCATTGTCTTGAAGATACTTAATATTGGTATCGCCTTTGATAAACCACAATAATTCGTGAATTATGGACTTTAAATGGATTTTTTTAGTGGTCACTAAAGGAAAACCTTCGTTTAAATTGAAACGCATTTGATAGCCAAAAACACTTCTTGTGCCTGTGCCAGTTCGGTCTCCTTTGTCAGTGCCGTTTTCTAAAACGTGTTTAATCAAGTCGTGATATTGTTTCATACTAATATTATCTTTCAGCCAATATTAAATCTTTAGAATACAAGGTTCTATTTGATGCATTAAACTCATACTTTATTTTTAATTTTAAGTTATATAAGTCTAATATTTTCCAGCTTTTAGCAAAAAATTTTTCATTTTCTTTAATAATTTCAAATGAAATACCAAAATGATGAGCAAGTTCTGTAATCTTTGGATTATTGGATGGTGATAGGCAAAATGATCTTTGAGATGTATTCAAATTATTGATATTGTAAGTTTTGCACTCTAAATAATTTAACCTCTCATTATCATCATAAAAGGATATATCAGGATAACCCGTAGATTGTTTTATTCCACTCTGCGTAATTGGAGTATCAGCTTGATAGCCAATTTTTATAAGAGCTTCTTTAACAAAAGGTTCAATTTTATTTCCTACTTCATTTGCTCTGTTACTATCAATACCTATTTTATTTACCATTTCTAACACTAAATCAGCAACTTTAACAAGGTTTACTAACAAGATTTTATCATTTTTGTCCTCATGATTGAATTTTTTTACTTTATAGCCTGTTATGCTTTCAACAACAGGACTAAATTCAACTTCATCCAAGGGTTTTAACATTTCGGTTATAGGTTTTTTTAATTCAATCGAAGCCATATTTATTTTTTAAAAATTACTACACGATTAGAATTAGTACCTTTAGAGTTATTGTCAACGCCCCAAATGTTTGCGGTTTTAGTAAAAACCTGTTCGTTTATTAATATACAAACGGGTCTGAAATTCGCTTTTATGCCGAGAGGAACGACGTATTCATCTAATCTTATCTTTCCATTTCTAATTTCTCCAACTTCAAAAGCAACATGACCTCCAGGTTTTGTAATTCTGTAAAGTTCATGAAAAACATTTTGCATTTTATCACACCAATCTTCAATTTTTTTAGACATGGTAATCTTTCTCTCAACTTCATTATAGTCAATACCATTAAACCAAGCTCGCATCCAATTGTCTTTTGCATATTGTATAACATCCAAAAATGGTGGTGAAGTTACTGTTAAAGATACTTTATTTTCTGGTATTTCGTAAGTTTGAGAAGCATCTTTATTTAAAAAAACTGCTTTTTTGGAAGCTAAATTAAGATTTTGTATTTGATGTTGGTTTAAATCTCTAAGCAAAGATTTTGATTTTTTTAGAATGATTTGTTTAGCATTCCTATAATCTGGTGTTTGTTGTTTTTTATCATTTATTTTTATTTGTCTTTCTCTTGAAACAGCCTGATTTGGTGGCATGGTATAAACTGAAAAGAAACCTTTAGAATGCCCAGTCAATCGGTTGGCAGCAACCATCCTGATCCATTTATCATATTTATTTAAAGTTTGTTGGCTTTCTTTTTCTAAAATAAAAGCTCTTAAATTACACAATTCTTTAAGAGTTTTTTCATGAAAGAACATGTCTAAATCATAGTTAGTGTCTATGTCTTTCTCGAAATCTATTTTGTTTAAATACATCTCAAGCTCCTGAAGATTAGGTATTTGCAATCTTGATTCTGTAAAAATTTGACTTAAAGGATTAACATCATTACCTATTATGTTTCTTCCCAGTAAAGCGGCTTCAATTGCAGTGGTTCCTCGTCCTAAAAATGGGTCATAAACAAAATCACCTTTATAGGTTAAGTTTTCAATAAAAAACTTGGGCAGTTGAGGTTTAAAACACGCTCTGTAGGACACTTCATGTATGCTATTAGCTTGTCTTTGTTTGGCTGTCCAAAACTCGTTTGTATATTTTTTAATAGGTATTCCGTCAATATAAATTGTAGAACAAATAGTTTTGGTTTCATCTTCAAATAAATCAAATGACTTTTTTAACTGAAAATTTTCTACAATTTCTGTAAACATAATTCTGATTTACTTCAAATTTAATAAAATTTCAATCTTCTTCACTTTCTATCACATTAATATGTGGCTCTTTCAATGTTTCCTTGTTGGCAATATTGCGTTCTAAAGACAAGAGTAAAGAAGGCAAAAGCAATAAATTAGAAAGCATAGCAAACAACAAAGTAGCCGAGACTAAGCCACCTAAAGCAACAGTGCCACCAAAACTGCTTATCATAAACACCGAAAATCCAAAATACAGAACAATTGAAGTATAAAACATACTCACTGTGGTTTCTCTGAGTGCTGAATAAACCGAGCGTTTAATTTTCCAATTTCTGGCTTTGAGTTCTTGTCGATATTTAGCGAGAAAATGTATAGTGTCATCTACGCTTATTCCAAAAGCAATACTAAATACCAAAATCGTAGAAGGTTTGATTGGAATATTAAGAAATCCCATCATTCCTGCCGTCATTAAAAGTGGTAAAATATTTGGAATAAGTGAGATTAAAATCATTCTAAACGATCTAAACATCCAAGCCATAAATATGGCGATAAGCAAAACTGCAAGCGACAAAGACACGACAAGATTTTTCACCAAATAGTCTGTGCCTTTCTGAAAAGTTAAAGCTTTACCTGTCATACTGACGTTGTAGCGATCTTCTGGAAATATTTTTTGGATTTTGGGATAGATTTGGGCTTCGATTTGTTCCATCCTATCGGTGCCAATATCTTTCATAAACACTGTCAACCGTGCATATTGACCAGTAGAATCAACATAAGCGTTGAGATTGCCGTTTGATTGAAAGTTTTTAAAATATGGCAACATAAAATTTTGCTCTTGTCGTGTTGGCAATTGGTAATATTTAGGTTTGCCGTTATAAAAAGCCTGTTTAGCGTATTTAGCTATATTGACTACAGATAGCGATTTTGACAATTCAGGAAATTCTTCTAAAGCTTGTCCTAATCGGTCTATGCGTTTTAAGGTTGAAAGTTTAGAAACGCCGTTTTCTCGCTTTGTATCAATTAAAAATTCTAAAGGCATGATACCGTTGAACTCTTGTTCAAAAAAACGGACGTCTTTTATAAATTCAGCTTTTTGTGGCATATCTTCAAGCAAGCTTCCCGAAACTTTTATAAAATAAATACCTATAAAACTCATTATCATAAACCCAATTGCTGTAAAGTAAATCGTAATGCGTCTATGACGCACCATAAACTCTATCCAATTGACAAATCCTTCTATCCATTTTTTACCCAAATGTTTAAGATGTTTGTCTTTTGGCGGTGCCATATAACTATAAATAATTGGGATGATCAGCAAACTCAAAATAAAAATAGATATGATATTGATAGATGCAACTACGCCAAATTCTTTTAGCAATTCACTCTGTGTAAAAATAAAAGTAGCAAAACCCGAAGCTGTGGTCACGTTGGTCATCAAAGTGGCATTTCCAATTTTAGCAATGACGCGTTGAAGCGATTTGGCTTGGTTGCCGTGTCGCTTGATTTCTTGTTGGTATTTATTGATGAGAAATATACAATTGGGTATGCCAATCACAATAATTAATGGCGGAATAATGGCGGTTAACACTGTGATTTCATAACGCATTAAACCAATAAATCCAAACGCCCAAATCACACCGATGATGACCGTTAACATTGAAATGAAAGTGGCTCGAAACGAACGAAAGAAAAAATAAAAAATAAAAGAAGTGACCAAAAGTGTCGCTATGACAAACCACTTGATCTCATCAACTATATTTTGAGCGTTAAGAGTTCGCACATAAGGCATACCAGACACATAAACTTTGATATCAGTGTTTTCTGAAAAATTTTTTATTAACGGCACAAATTTCTCAAGCACAAAATCTTTTCTGATTTTAGTGTTTACGATAGAGTCTTCAAGATAAACCGCGGTTTGAATAGTCTTCGTCTTTGAATTATACACCAAACCTTCATAAAATGGCAATGAGTCAAATACAAAATGTTTAAAATCATCTAAGTTTTCTTTAGTGTAATTTTTAGTTTTAAGAATTTTTTGAAACTCAAATCTTTTCGGTTCAGAAAACTTTTTAAGATTTTGAAGATCTGTGATATCAATCACACTCTTAATTTCACTAAACTGCCTAATGGTGTCAGAAAGTTGATCCCATTCTTTGAATTTTTTTGGCGTGAACAGTGCTGAGTCTTGAGTGGCAATAACAATAATGTTGCCTTCATCTCCAAATTTTTCTAAAAAAGATTGGTATTCAAGATTCATCGGATGCTTATCGGGTAGCAAATTGGCTTCAGTAAAAGAAAAGCCAATGTATTTCCACTGAGTAATCAAAAAGGCAGAAACGCCGATTATCAAAGTAATAAACACAATTCTGTTACGAAGAATTGTCCCAGCTATGGTATTCCAAAACCCAAAACTAAAAAGTTTTTGCATCTGCTTGAAAGCTTAAAAAATGACAAAGGTATAAAACCAAAAATATTAAATGGCAAGACATCAATTAAAGCTTTAGATTAAATGTAAATTTAAAAGCAATATTATCATCAAAGTTTGGCAAATGGTATGCACCATAACGGTAAGCAAAGCTCAAACCAAAGCCCCAAAATATTTTATTGAGCTCTATGCCAGCTTCTGAATATCCTTTGTCTAAAGTGTTAAAATCTACACCGAGATGTTTCTCTTGGTTGCTAAAATCACCTATGGCGTGTCTTGAAATCAAAACCATTTCAGGTCTGAAAGTATCGGATATTTTAAAAGGTGCTAAAGTATGTTTGATGTGTAAACTAGCCAAACGTGTGCTAAAAAATTCGCTAAAAAACATGGTTTCAAAACTCTTAACACCTGCTACAGAAAACCGACCTAAAATTTTGTCATCGTTAGGTGCATTTGGATAAGCGTGAAAAGAATGCGTAAGTGGCACATCACCAAAGGCATAATTTCCTTCTAAGACAAATTCTGTGTAGCTATTGTTTAAATGCTCATAAATGTATTGACCTTTTAAATTGAGTTTGGTAAAACTTAAATCGCCACCAAAAGTGTTACCAAAATACTGTTCTACTTGTCCTGAAATAACAGGATATTGTTCTTTGACATTGATGAAGTTGTTATCAAATTTTAAAAATCGACTTCGTGGCGACCATCTTAAACTCACCATTGCTCGAGTCAAATCATAAGATTGTATAGCAATATTGCCATTAAGAAAGGCATAGTTTTCTGTTTGAAAAATTCTATCGTATGCAATTTTAAATTCAGATAATAGTTTTGGACTTAATCGTCTTTGAAGACTTAATGAAGTGGTTTTTTCCTTGTAGAAAAAAATGATGTTAACTAATCTCGGTTCAAACAAAGAATACACGCGTTCATCAGTAAGATAAATATTGCTACCTACTTCTCTCACATCATCTGTGTATTCAGCATTTAGCCATGTATTGGTATCTCTGTCAAGCAAAAAACCTGTATTGATACCAAATTTAATTTTCTTGTCTTTTGTGCCGTAAGCGACATAGCCACCAACTCTAAATTGGTCTGAAAATTCTTCGTTAGTCAAACCACCAATACCTAAACGCAAACCTTCAAAATTATTAATCTTAATCAATGTTTTTAAGTCGGTTTTCCATTTAAAAATCGGAAAAAAACCATCATTAACATTTTCGAGTTTTTTAATTCTCGAAATGGTATTTTGGCGTTTTAATGTTTGAGCAGTACCTTTAAAAAACAGACTGTCTTTTGGAGTTAAAGGTAATTTTCTGTGTGATTCCCAATATTGTGTATCGCGTTTGTGAGCGTTGTCTTCTACCAGAATATCATAATTTTCGGTATCCAGCTCGTCAGGCTCAAAATTATAGTTATAAAATATAGATTTTGAAAAAAGCTGATTGTTTTGATCGTCTTTGGCAATGCTTCGGCTATGAAGCGTTCCTATATCAACATTAGTTCCAAAAAGACTCACAGATTTGCCACCTTCTCCTGGTGTCATTTCAACCAATATTTCTTGAGTTAACCAAAGGTTTTTGGCAGAGTTTTTTTGAAAATTTTGATGTAAATTCAATTTTATTTCATCGTTTTTATTGACGTAAATTTTTGATAAAGCGTAATTATTGTCAATCTGCATCACGCCTTGTAAAAGCCGATCCGTATTGTTGAGTTTCGGACTAAATTTGATGTAATAAAATTTTTCAGTTTTATGGATCAATTCATAACGATAAGCTCTCAAATTATCAGGATGTAAAGGCGAAGCATAATCAATTTCAAAAATGACATAATCTTTGTCATACCAATTGATATCGTGCATTCTATGACTTAATATTTTAAGCACAGGCTTGTCAAAACCTTGATTTTTTTGAGCTATAATGCGTTCTCTGATTTTATGCTGGTCGATTAAAAATTCTGAAGTGCGTTCAGAAAACAAATTTTCATTGGATGTCGAATTTCGAATACTATCTCTTTTAATCAAAGTGCGGTTGTAGCGTTTAAATGCTATTTTGTCTAAACTTTTGAAAGGATTGTTGGTGCTGTCATTTTCAAAAACTTCAGCAATAATCTGGTCAGCGTTGTTTTGATTGACTTCTGATTTTTGTAAAGTAACTTGCAATTGAAAGTGCTCTAATGTTCTAGGTTGATAACCCAAAGCATAAATCTTCAAATTTTTAGGTTGTTTATCAAAACTCAATTGCCCCAAAGGATTTGAAAACACAACCGTATCTGATGTGATAGCAACTGCAAAAGCAACGGGTTCAGCATTTTGATTGACTAAATTGACAGAAACGGTTTCTTGTGCTATAAGCTTAGACAACAAACAGCATTGCAATAATATCGCAAACACTAATCTAACATACAAGAGCAAATATGATTTAAGACGATTTTATACCGTCATTATTTCCTTTTCTTTGGCTTCAAAGATTTGGTCAATTTTTTGAATAAAGTTATCCGTAATTTTTTGAATTTCATCTTCGGCATCTTTCATCTCGTCTTCAGATATATCAATGCCTTTCAATTCGTGAAGTGCATTTCTACGGTCATTTCTCACACCAATTTTAGCTTCTTCGGCTTCTGCTTTGGCTTGTTTAGACAGTTGTTTACGGCGTTCTTCGGTTAATGGCGGCACGTTGATGATCACATTGTCTCCATTGTTCATCGGGTTAAAACCTAAATTGGCGTTCATAATTCCTTTTTCAATTTCTTGAATAAGAGATTTCTCAAAAGGTTGAATAGACAATGTCCTTGCATCTGGCGTGTTGATGTTGCTCACTTGATTAAGCGGTGTCATTGTGCCGTAATATTCAACCATCACCGTTGATAGCATAGTTGGATTTGCTTTTCCAGCTCTAATGTTTTGCAACTGTTTCTTTAAGTGAGTTATGGATTTTTCCATATCTTCTTTTGTAGAATCTAATATAAAGTCTAAATCTTCGTTCATAATTTAATTTTTAATAAATTTATAAATTGACTTTTGTGCCTATTTTTTCACCGGAAACGACTTTAAGCAAATTTCCTTTTATATTCATATCAAATACAATAATGGGCAATTCGTTTTCTTGACTTAAGGTAAAAGCAGTGGTATCCATCACTTTTAATCCCTTTCTAAGCACATCATCAAAAGTGATGAAGTCAAATTTTGTTGCCGCTTTATCTTTTTCTGGGTCTGCTGTATAAATACCGTCAACGCGAGTGCCTTTCAAAATAACGTCTGCTTCAATTTCAATCGCTCTTAAAACGGCAAGAGAATCTGTTGTAAAATAAGGATTACCTGTACCACCACCAAAAATAACTACACGGCCTTTTTCTAAATGTCGCATTGCTTTTCTTCGAATAAAAGGCTCAGCGACTTCGTTAATTTTTATAGCCGACTGTAAACGGGTTTGTATGCCGTGGTCTTCACAAGCACTTTGCAAAGCCAAGCCATTGATAACCGTAGCCAACATTCCCATATGGTCGCCCTGAACGCGATCCATACCTTTGCTGGCACCAGCAATTCCTCTGAAAATATTGCCACCACCAATAACAATTGCCACTTCAATTCCTTTATCAACTGCACTTTTTATTTCTTTAGCATATTCTGCCAGTCTTTCAGGGTCTATTCCATATTGACGATTTCCCATCAATGCTTCGCCAGAGAGTTTTAAGAGTATTCGTTTGTAAGGCATAAATTCATATCTTGGGTTGCAAATATAGATAATTACAGTTTAGGTTTTTAACTTATGGCTTGCTTTTGTGTCTTAAAAACATTTAAATTTTCTAAGGCTTTTGACATAAAATAATTTTTGGATTAATTTTTTTCAAGAATAATTCACTTTAAGAAGTAAAATTTTAGAGTGATAAATGTTTAAATTGACATTTTATTTAAATGTGCAATAAAAGGCTCTTTTTATAGTTTATGTTAAATATTTTTGTATTTTTACGAATAATAGAGCAATATTATGCACTTTGAAGAATTAATTAAAACTGTAAAAAAACGTAGAGAAAATCTGAAGGTTAACCAAGATCATTTGGCGAAACTTTCTGGAGTTGGTTTAAGAACAATTAAACAATTTGAAAGTGGAAAAGGTAATCCTACTTTACTGACCATTCAAAAATTAGCTGATGTCTTGGGTTTAGAAATTTGTTTAAAAGTCAAAACTAATATAGATGAGAAAGGCAAGAATACTTTATAAAAATCAGCACACTGGTATGTTGACTCAACACGACGATGATTCTTTTACTTTCAGGTATGATGATTTATGGTTGAATGATAAGACAAAACCAGCTATTAGTTTAACATTACCAAAAACTCAACAAGAATATCACTCAGAATTTTTGTTTCCATTTTTTTATAATATGTTGCCAGAAGGTTCTAACAAGCAAGTGGTTTGTAAGTTGAACAGATTAGACTTGAACGATTATTTTGGTTTGTTGCTTACAACAGCAAAAAACGATACTATTGGTGCAATAAAAGTTATTAAAACAGACTAATTCTATGATTTTAAAAGACATCAAATACTGTCCTGGCACATTAGCTAAAGGTCATGGCACATATAGCCGGAAGTGCCTGAAAAAAGTATTTAATGGAAAAAAAGTCAATCATATATTAGCTTACGACTCACCGGCTTCAAATCCCAATTCGGATCAATTATTTGACGATAACCGCAAACGTATTTCCATTTCTGGTGTGCAAGAGAAGTTTTCTGTATTGCTTGATAAAAACAAACTCAGATTAACTCAAGAAGGAGAGCAAGGTGAGTATATTCTCAAACCTATCCCGAGCGTTGGAAAAAAAACTGAATCTATGCCTGCTAACGAGCATTTAACAATGCAAATTGCAAGACAAGCTTATGGAATTGATGTTGCTGAAAATGCTCTAATATTTTTCAGAAACGGCTCTCCTGCTTACATTACAAAAAGATTTGATTTGAAAGATGACGGCTCTAAAATAGCCCAAGAAGATTTTGCTTCACTTGCTGGAAGAACTCCACAAACTCACGGTGAACATTATAAATATTTAGGTAATTACTTTGAATTATTTCAGCTTTTAAAAAAATATGTTCCTGCTTACTTTACCGAAGCTCCAAAGCTTTTGAAACTTCTAATGTTCAATTATTTATTTTCAAACGGTGATGCCCATTTTAAAAATTTTTCACTTGTTGAAACTGCATTTGGTGATTTTAAATTAAGTCCTGCGTATGATTTATTAAATAGTAAGATACATATTGATGATAATGATTTTGCTTTAGAGGATGGACTTTTACCAAAAAAAATAGCACAAGGTAAAGTAAGCTTTCAATTTAAAGTCCTTTCAGAAAAAGCAGAGATAAATGAAAAAGTTTATAACGATATATTGAATACAATGTTAAACCAAACTCATATAGTAGAAAGATTAACTTTTTCTTCTTTTATGGATAAAAAAACTCAACTAAATTATTTTCAATCGTATCAAACTCGACTAAAGAAACTTAAAAATGAGTAATGTCTAAAAAACGAAAAATATAAATGTTATAAATAAATAAAACTCTGTCACTTATATATTTAAAAAAAATCATAAAAAATGAAAAACATAATTATTTTGAGTTTATCTTTAATTATCAACTCACTTTACGCACAAAAGCAAGTTTATAAAGATCAATTTGCACACACGTTTTCAATCATTGCTAAGGATGAAAAAACTGGAGAAATGGGCGTTGCCGTCCAAAGTCACTGGTTTTCAGTCGGAACAGTTGTAGCCTGGGCAAAATCGGGTGTTGGTGCTGTGGCAACGCAATCTTTTGTCAATCCGTCTTATGGGCCAAACGGACTTCAATTGATGCAAGAAGGCTTATCTGCTGAAGAAGCTTTAGAAAAACTCATCAAAATGGATCAAGGCGAAGCTTTTCGGCAAGTAGCTTTTGTTGATAAAAATGGTAATACTGCGACTCATACTGGCGAAAAATGTGTTGAATCTGCAAGTCATATTTCTCACCAAAATTTTTCGGTTCAAGCCAATATGATGCTTAACGACAAAGTTGTGCCAGCTATGCAATATGCATTTATGAAACACGATGATTTGCCTTTGGCTGAACGATTGGTTGAAGTTTTAAAAGTCGCTCAAAAAGCCGGTGGCGACATTCGCGGAAAACAATCTGCGACTCTACTTGTGGTTGGTCCAGAGCTTGTTGAACATAAAAATCCTTGGGAAGATAAATTGGTAGATTTACGGGTTGACGATCATAAAAATCCCATAAAAGAATTAGAACGCCTGCTCAAAGTCAAACGCGGTTATGACTGGATGAATAAAGGCGATCTCGCCATAGAAGATGATGATATTGAAGTCGCACTTGAAGCTTATTCTAAAGCTGAAGAACTGCTGAAAGGTAATATTGAAGTTACTTATTGGAAAGCCATTTCACTTTGGAATGCTGGTGAAAAAGAAAAAGCTGTTCCTATTTTAAAACGTATTTTTAAAGAAGATAAAAACTGGAAAACCTTAACCTATCGCCTGATAGATTCAGAAATCATCAGTGCGTCTGAAGAAGAATTAGATAAATATTTTAGTTATGAATAATACTTTTAAGCTTTACGTTACAACTTTAGCTTTAGTTGTGTTTCAAAATCTTAGTATTCAGGAATTAAGCATTTAAGTCTTGTGCTTGACAACAACCTGAATTTATAAAATTTAAAGCTGAAAGTTATACGGATGAGTATAAACGGATTTTAGAATTGTTTGAGGAGAATTTGAGAAATTGAGAAAACTTTGTTCAAGAGTTTAAACCCAATTAGTTTGTAGAAAATAAAAAGTTGCTAAATAGTAACTTTTGTTACATATATGCATTAAATTTTAGGAAAAAACATACCTATTATTTCCTACATAATCAACACCATTAAAAGTATTTCTGATAACACTTAAATTTTTCCAGCTACTTGAATTTGTTGTATGATACCAATAATTTAAGGGAGTTTCTACATCAGCGTGTTTCTTTGCAAATTCCTGTATTCATTTATAGGTAATTATGTGCATTCATTAATTGTCTTACAAACAAATATAAAGCATAATATTGTGTTACAAAATTATATTTTGAATATTGTAATTTTTTAAATAACGTGAGCTCGATTTATTGAAGGCTGTAAATTATATGATTACATCTTTTTGTTGCAAATTTTGTCATTGGTAACGAAGAATGAGAAGAAATCTCATCCTACTGAGATGTCTCATCGCTCATGCTTCGCTCTATCGACATGACAAATGATTAAATATCTGTATTTTATTGGAATTTAAATTGAACTCACGTTAAATAAGTATATAAGAATTTTGAAGCAATGGTTTCGTCTTTCAAACTCTTTGTATTTTTCTATCAAAATTATTTCAACATATTTTGTATTATTTGGTGAATATCTTCATCATTCCATTTGGCAGTACCATTTGCTTTAGCTACGATTTCGCCATTAGGATGAATAAGATAGGTACTTGGTATAGCATCGTTATTTAAAGGTTTTGGTAATTGAGATTGTTGAATAAAAACCGGTAAATCATAATTTTTAGAAGATATAAATTTGCTTAAAACCTTTTGTGATTCTTGAGAGACAAAATAAAAATCAACATCATCTTCAAAAGTTTTATGCAACTCATTAAAATCGGGCATTTCCGCTAAACACGGTGCACACCAAGTAGCCCAAAAGTTAATTAAAATAGGTTTATGTCGCGATTGCTTTAAATTTACTGATTGTCCGTCTAAATCTTTTAGAACCAAGTTATAATTTGATAAACGTTCACGATTTTCAGTTGCAATCAAGCTTGGCGAGGAACTAAATAGTGATGCTAGTTGAGACTGTATAAATATTCGACTGCTCGGAATAATAAAGAGCAACACAACAGCAAAAAAGAAAATATTTGACCATTGTTTTTTAAGAAAGGTTTTTATATCAAAAGGTTGAGAAGATTTAGATTTACTCATATATTTAAATTTGAAATTAAGTCAATGAAATTTATACAAACTTACAGCATTTCTAAATATTAGAGAGCTTTTAAATAGCAGTCTGTTTGTTATTTATTTCAACTACACTATTATTTATCCATTTTAAATATCTTATCTTAGCCTTATAATTTTACATAACTTAAATCGTTTAAATACTATATCGAAATCAAAATTTATGACGCGTTATATTTCATTTTTCTTAATAATTTTAGGTTTAAATACTTTGCAAGCCCAGCAATCTGTTGGTCATACCAGTGTTTTAACGACTTACCAACAAGCTTTACAATTATATCAGAACCATCAGTATCAAGCCGCTCAAGCTTTATTTAAAAAAGTTAAGCACGAAGCTGAAAGTCAGGAGATAAAAACCAATTCGACCTATTATCTCGCCAACACAGCAATTCGGCTTAACGAACCCAACGCACAACAACAAATTGAAGATTTTGTAAAAGATTATCCTACAAGTCCCAAACGCAATCAAGCCTATCTCGATGTTGCTCAGTATTATTTCAATTTTGGGGATTATAACCGTGCAAAACCTTGGTTTCAAAAGGTGAATACATCTGGTTTTAGCTATAATCAAAAAGAACAATATCAATTTCAATATGGCTATACTTTATTTAAAACCAACAATTATAAATCAGCTAAATCATATTTTGAAAACTTAAGAACTTCTGCCAAATATGGTGCTGATGCCAAATATTACATCGGTTATATGGCTTATCAAGAAGATCGCTATGACGAAGCAACTGAGCTTTTTGAAGAAGCCAAGCAACAAGGCTCTCAACGAGAATTGTCATATTTTATGAGTGATATGAATTTTAAATTGGGCAATTTTGAAAAAGCCATTGAGCTGGGTTTAGAAAAACTGCCAAAATCTAATCGTCAAGAGCAATCTCAACTCAACAAAATTATCGGCGAAAGTTATTTCAACTTAAAGCAATACGATAAAGCCTTACCATACTTAAAAGAATATCAAGGTCAACGTGGCAAATGGAATAATACAGATTACTATCAACTTGGCTATGCGTATTACAAACAAGGTCAATTTGACAAAGCCATTTCAGAATTCAACAAAATTATTGATGGTGAAAATGCCGTAGCACAAAATGCATATTATCATTTAGCACAATCTTATATTAAAACAGGCAAAAAAACCCAAGCACTCAATGCTTTTAAAAATGCGATGGAAATGGATTTTGACAGAACCATCCAAAAAGATGCATTTCTAAACTACGCCAAACTCAGTTATGACATTGGCAACAGCTATGAAAGCGTGCCTGTGGTGCTAAACAGATTTTTAGAAACATACCCAGATTCAGAAGAATCACAAACAATCAAAAGTTTATTAATCGATTCTTATCTCACTTCAAAAAATTATAAAGAAGCCATTGAATTACTTGAAAATAGCAAGCAATACGAAGACAAAATCATCTGGCAGAAAGCTAACTATTACTACGCTATTGAGTTTTTTAGAGCTAACGAATACCAAAAAGCATTAGAATATTTTAACCAAAGCTTATCTCAACCTTTGGACAAAAAAATCACAGCCAAGGCGACATATTGGAAAGCTGAAACCAACTACAATTTAGGTCAATTTGAAGAAGCACTTATTGGTTTTAAAGCCTTTGAAACTCTACCTGATGCAAGACAAGTTGATGAATTCAAACAAGTAGATTACGACATTGCCTATGCTTATTTTAAAACAAAAGCTTATGAGCAAGCCAAATCTCATTTTAAAACAGCCGTTTTAGATTTAAAAAATCAAGACAAATTATTTGATGCTTATGTAAGGTTGGGCGATACCTATTTTGTGACCAACGACTATTGGTCGGCTATGGAAAACTATAACAAGGCTCTAAAAATGCCAGGTTATAACAAAGATTACGTCGCCTACCAAAAAGCTATAAGCTACGGTTTTGTTGATAAAAATGAAACAAAAATAAAGGCTTTAGAAGATTATGTTACTCAATTTAAGTCTTCTGTTTATCTCGATGATGCCTATTATCAACTCGGCAATACTTATATCGCTGAAAACAATAATGCAAAGGGACTTCAAGCCTATCAAAGCTTGATGAATGCAAGACCCCAAAGTCCATTTGTGCCAAAAGCTTTATCTAAAATTGGCTTGACCTATTATAACACTAATCAAAATAAAAACGCCTTAGGCACGCTTAAAAAATTAGTAGCTGATTATCCTGCAACAGATGAAGCTAGACAGGCGGTGCAAACTGTCCGGTTGATTTATATTGACCAGCAACAGCCTGAAGCTTACGCCAATTGGGTAAAAGGTTTAGACTTTGTCAATGTAACCGATGCCGAAATAGACGACACCACATACGAAGTCGCAGAAAACAAATTTATCAACAACAAACCAGAAGCCGCTATCAAAGGTTTTGAGAATTATTTACAGCAATTCCCAAAAGGAATTCATGCTTTAAAAGCCCATTTTTACTTGGCTCAACTGTATTATAATAAAAATGAATTTGAAAACAGTTTACCGCATTATCAATTTGTAGCCGAAGCATCAAAATCAGAATTTTTAGAAGAAGCTTTACGTAAATTGTCACAGATTTATCTTGAAAATCAAAATTATCAAGACGCTATAACTTATCTCAGTCAATTAGAAACCGAAGCTAATTTTACAGAGAATAAAATCTTTGCACAGACCAATTTAATGAAAGCCCACTACGAACTTGAAAATTATCAAAAAACACTCGACTATGCTGAAGACGTTCTGAAAATTGAGAGCGTTGACGATCAAATAAAAAGTGATGCGTATATTTTTACAGCCCGTTCAGCCATAGCTATTGATGACGAAGAAAGAGCAAAAACAGCTTATCAAAATGTCGAAAAAGTCGCTGATGACTAACGTATGGCAGAAGCTTTGTATTATAAAGCTTATTTTTTAAATCAATCTGGCGACTTTGAGCAATCTAATCAAGTTATTCAAAATCAATTAGCCAAAAATTATTCGCGTTATAGAGAATTTGGCGTCAAGGCTTTAGTGATTATGGCTAAAAATTATTATGCCTTAGGTGATGCTTTTCAAGCCAATTATATTTTAGAATCAGTGGTTAAAAACTATACGGATAAATATCCTAAAGTTGCCGAAGAAGCCCAAAAAGAATTAAATATTTTAAAGGCTAAAGAAGCTAAAACTAACGCTTCTGTAGATAAAACTGAAACGCAACGTGTGAAACAAGATAGTTTAAAAAACTAAAATTGATTTTTTTTGATAAAACTCATCCTCAAAAAAATTTTACTTTTAATGATAGGCATTTAGATTAAAAAATCAACATAAACTCGATTTAAGTCTTCAATTATAAAAAGCCGTCAAACTGAGTGGTTTTTCGAAGTAAAACGGAGAATACCAAAGTTTCGGAAGTATCGAAATTAGGGTTTGGACTGAAAATATAAGCCTTATCCATTAGTTTTTAGATAAAAATCATTTTGACTAAATTAAATTTTATTGTTAGAACTCACATTAATTGATTAAGTTAATACCAAGGAGAAATAAGTGAAAAATGATATTACGGAAAATTATTGATAATTTTTTAATAAACTGAATATCAGAAATATATTTTGAATTTAGTCTGATTTAAAATGAAAATCAAAATAGATATTAAATATCTCTTAATACTGACAACTGTATTTATTCTGTTTACAGTAATTGGAACTATAAGTCACGAATATGGTCATATTGCTGTGGCTAAAATACTTGGATATGAAACAAAACTTCATCATGCGAGTATGAACTATTATCCTAAAGGTTACTTAGATGATCCAGATTTTAAAGCTCTAAAATCCATTAAAGAAAATTATATCAATACTGAATATGAGGATTTGCCTAAAGAGGTTAAAGAAAAAGTAAAAAAATACAGTCAGAGATTACAGAAGCGTTATGTGAATGAGATATCAAATAGTAGTCTCTATATAAGCATCGGTGGTCCTATGCAGACAATCTTTACGGGAATTATTGGGTTAATCGTTTTAATCCTTCGTAGAAAATCTATTCTTCTTAACGGTTTTAAAATTCTTGATTGGATTGCTGTTTTTCTTGGACTTTTTTGGTTAAGAGAAATATTTAACCTTGTTACTTCAATTGGCGAAGAAATAATCTCTCCTAATGGAAATTGGTTTGGTGGAGATGAATACTATATCTCAAAAGAATTACATCTTTGGTCAGGAACAATACCAATAATTTTAGGTTTGCTCGGACTGATAGTATCCGTTTACATCGTATTTATAATTGTTCCTAAAAAATTAAGACTGACTTTTATTTTAAGTGGACTGCTCGGCGGAATAACAGGTTATATATTATGGATAAACACAATCGGTATGAAAATATTACCTTAACCAATTTAAAAACGTTCCATAATATCAAATATAAATCACTTTTTTTAGATACTTAAAGTAAAAGGAGATGAATACAACAAAGCTGAGCACTAAACTCAAAAGATAGGTATAAAATTCCCAACTTTTTATAGCCAAAAACCCATAACTCAAACAAACTAAAGTTAATCGATATAGATTAAGCATTATCAAAAAAGTATTTTAAACCAATTTGAATGAATAATATCGTCAATATAAAAAAAATACGATACCGACATACCAACCTACGGCAGAATGGTATGTTAAGGAGCATTTATACGAGATTTAAAATAACATTCGTTATTAAAAGAAAAGGTCAATTAGAGTGCTTTTCTCAACCAAAAAGCTAGTTTTTAATACAAAATTACTATCAAGATTTCATTCAAACCAAATCATTTTAAGTCAATCGAACTCAGGTGATCTGACTTACTCAGGATTTTTTAAAATTATATTAGTAAACTATCGAATACATATTTCGTATTTTTGTGCTTATGCAATATATAGAAATTTTCTTTCAAACCTTATGGGAGTTAACCTTAGAAATGTCGCCCTATTTGCTTTTAGGCTTTCTAATTGCAGGTTTGCTCAATGGTTTATTTTCAAAAGCTTGGCTTGAACGTCAATTGGGTCAGCGTGGTTGGACGTCTTCCATAAAAGCGACATTGTTTGGCGTGCCTTTGCCTTTATGCTCATGTGGCGTAATTCCAACAGGCGTTTCGCTGTATAAAAAAGGAGCCTCAAAAGGTGCAACAACTTCATTTTTGATTTCCACACCACAAACAGGAATAGATAGCATCCTCGTAACCTATGCCTTAATGGGTTGGGCTTACGCTATTGTAAGACCCATAATCGCCTTTATTACTGGGATTTTTGGCGGATATTTTGTCGATAATTTTGATAAAGTTACAGTCAATACTAAAGAAACAACATCAAGTATAGAAAATGTTACAAAACCCTCAAAGCAACATTGGTTTGACCGCATTTTCAAATATGCATTTGGAACCTTTTTGCAAGACATTTCACGTTGGCTGATTATCGGTTTGGTTTTAGCAAGCATCATCAGTATGTTGGTGCCAGAACAATTTTTTGAACAAGGTATTCTATCAGAACCCATCATAGCAATGCTTATTGTTTTGGTAGCTAGCGTTCCACTTTATGTCTGTGCAACAGCCAGCGTGCCAATTGCCGCCGTTTTGTTGATGAAAGGCATTTCGCCAGGTCTGCTATTGTGTTTTTAATGGCTGGTCCAGCAACCAACATCGCCACATTTACGGTCATTTGGAACGCCATTGGCAAGCGTATGACACTCATTTATCTGGCCAGTATTATAGGCGGAGCAATGTTTTTTGGCATCATTATCGATTACGTTATACCAACCTCTTGGTTACAATATTTTAGTGTCACAGAAGTTGTGAGTCAAAACCATCATTTGCTACCACATTGGTTAAGTTTTGGCTCAGCTGTGATTTTGACCTTGCTTATTTTAAACGCCGAAATCAGAAAATTAATTCCCAAAAAATCAAAACCCATGAAAAATACCAACTCACCTCAAAACACCTACAATATCAAAGGAATGACCTGTAATCACTGCGTTGCCAATGTCAACAAGCACCTTTCAGAAGCCGATCAAGTTGAAGATGTCGATGTGGATTTGTCTTCTGGTCGCGTGAAAATTCAAGGCAACATTTCTGATGATCAAGTCAAAGCCATTGTTGAAGATATCGGCTATGAATATGCAGGGAAAGTTTAGTTATATATAAAAAACTTCAAATCTCCTATGAGTTTTTGGTGTTATATAACATTTTGACTACGACGTTTTTTAAAAAAAAGAACTTTATTATAGCTCATTTTAAACAAAAATACAAATCAAAATCTGCTCAATATGAGCTTAATATAGTATATTTGTGAGCTTAAAGTATCAATATGTTAAATCAAAGATATCAACAAGTTATTGATTACATTAGAAATAATGCAGGAAGTTCTTCTAAGGATATTTTTGAGAACTCAGCTATTTCAGTGAGTTACGCTACATTAAAGCGAACTTTGAAAAAATTAATTTCTAAAGAATATATAGTTTCAAAAGGTCAAGGTAAAGGAACAAAATATTTTCTTTCACCATCATTTGAACTTATTCAACCTATTGATATTGATAAATATTACGAAAACGAAATTGATGAAAGACAAATCAAATCAACCTTTAACTTTGAGTTAGTTAATCAAACTTTGATTAAAAACAGTGTATTCACTGAAAATGAATTAAACAAGCTCAAAATATTGCAAAAAGAATACGAAAATAACATCAAAGACCTCAACCCAGCCACTTACCAAAAAGAATTAGAAAGACTTGCCATTGATTTGAGTTGGAAATCTTCTCAAATTGAGGGAAACACTTACTCGTTATTAGAAACTGAACGACTTTTAAAGGAAAAACATACGGCATCAGGAAAAACAAAAGAAGAAGCTATAATGCTTCTCAACCATAAAGAAGCACTCGATTTCATTATCGAAAACAAGGACTATTTAACTCCAATAACGGTATCAAAAATAGAAGACATACATAGAGTGCTAACTAAAGATCTTGGAGTTGAAAAGAATTTGAGAAAGAGACGTGTTGGTATTTCAGGAACTAATTATAGACCACTTGACAACGAATTTCAGATTCTTGAAGCCCTTAAAGTCGCTTGTAAAATAATTAACAACAAAGATTGTGTTTTTGAAAAAGCTTTACTTGCTCTTGTTCTCATTTCTTATATTCAGCCGTTTATGGACGGTAACAAACGAACCTCAAGAATTGTAAGCAATGCCATTTTATTAAACTACAACCACTGCCCTATATCATTTAGAACGGTAGAATCAATAGCTTATAAAAAAGCAATGTTATTATTTTATGAACAAAATAATATTTCTAATTTCAAAAATATTTTTATTGAACAATTTGAATTTGCAGTTAAAACTTACTTTTAAAATAACAAATTGAATTAGGCTTACCACGCCTGTAGCACGGTCGGGCTATCCACTATATTTTTTTGGGGCTTACCAAGTCTCCGTAAGCTTTTTGAGATTACCGCTTTTTGGTGACACTCTAAAAAAGCAACTTCGCTAAGGCAAGACCAAAAAAAGATGCCGTTCCTATCCCTAAGCTAAACTTAGACCTCACAGGTTTTCCGCCAAAGGCGGACAGGTAACACCTGTGAGGTCTAAAATAGGCGATAACTTTTAAGCTTTCAACGCCGTAAAATGCTTGTAAAAATGTGGAATAGTTTCAATGCCTTTTAAAAAATTCCAAATGCCAAAATGCTCGTTAGGAGAATGAATAGCATCACTGTCTAAACCAAAACCCATTAGAATAGTTTTAGAATTAAATACATTTTCAAATAAAGATACAATTGGGATGCTACCACCACTACGTAACGGAATAGCCGATTTGCCAAACGTATCTTGAAACGCCTTATCAGCAGCTTGATATTCTATACTATCGATTGGGGTGACGTAACCTTGACCACCGTGATGTGGTTTCACTTTTACATTGACGCTTTTTGGTGCGATAGACTCAAAATGTTTTTGAAATAATTCTGTGATTTCTCTCCAGTCTTGATTGGGGACAAGTCGCATTGAGATTTTAGCAAAGGCTTTACTTGGAATAACCGTTTTTGCACCTTCACCAATATAACCACCCCAAATACCATTAACATCTAAAGTCGGTCTGATGGAATTACGCTCGTTGGTAACATAGCCTTTTTCGCCGTGAACATCGCCAATACCAATTGATGTTTTATAGTGTTCTAAATCAAATGGCGCTTCAGCCATTTTTTCGCGTTCTTCTTGACTCAATTCTTCAACTTTGTCATAAAATCCAGGAACCGTGATGCGGTTGTTTTCATCTTGAAGAGACGCAATCATTTGGGTTAAAATATTAATCGGGTTAGCCACAGCACCACCGTATAAGCCTGAATGCAAGTCGCGATTTGGTCCTGTAACTTCCACTTCTACATAGCTCAAACCTCTTAAACCTGTTGTTATTGATGGATAATTTTTACTAATCATTCCCGTATCAGAAACCAAAATCACATCGTTGGCCAGCATTGCGTTATGTTCATTGATAAAATCTTCGAGATGTTCGCTACCGACTTCTTCTTCGCCTTCTATCATAAATTTGACGTTGCAAGGCAAAGCATTTTCTGCCATCATCAGTTCAAAAGCTTTGACGTGCATATACATTTGACCCTTGTCATCGCAAGCACCGCGGGCAAAAATAGCACCATCGGGATGAATGTCTGTTTTTTTAATCACAGGTTCAAACGGTGGCGAATCCCATAAATCTAAAGGGTCTGGTGGTTGCACATCGTAATGGCTATAAACCAAAACCGTAGGCAATTGAGCATCGATTATTTTTTGACCAAACACCACGGCGTGACCATTTGTAGGAAAAATCTTCACCTCATCACAGCCAGCGGATTCCAATTGGTTAGCTACCATTTGAGCCGCCTCTTGCATAGATGTTTTATAAGATGAATCTGCACTGATAGACGGAATTTTTAATAAATCTATAAGTTCGTTGATAAAACGATTTTGGTGTTTTTCGACGTAGGTTTTGGTGTTCATTGTTTTAGTTTTTTAGTTTCTGGTTTTTCCGAATCGCTATGCTTCTCGGGATCTTTGACTTGATTGTTAAATGATTTTTTTTAAAACTTAAAGATACAGAATTTAAAGTTTTTTTAAGCTTCTAATTTAGGTGTATTAGCATTTCGTTTTGATGAAATTTCAAATAGCATATAAGCAACAAGAATAGCATATTGAAGTGTTAGCAAGCCCATAGATTCGGTAACTTCAGTAGTTTTGTATGCAAAATAACTCAAAAAGACCAAAAAAGACCATAGGTAAACAAACGAATATTTGGTAAAAACGCTTAGAGCAAGTGGAAACAAAATATACCACGGATGTACTGTGGTTGAAAGTAGAAAGTAAACTGTCAACATCCACATAAAGGTTTCAAGCATTTTAGCAGGTTTTGATTGTTGTTTATAAATGATTAACACAAAAATTAAAACACTCACAATCGGCATAATCCAACCATAAGTCTGAATAATATTCCAACCTACTAACTGATAGCCTATCCATCTTACTAAATAAAAAATACTCGCATTAAATTCAAACTTACCAAACCATAAACCAATAGTCTCTAAAAAGTTATTAAAGAATTTGTCTTCATAAAAAAAAGCAAACTGCATGACGAGAAATACAATTGTAAAAAAAACAAAATAAACTATTTTTTTAATGGCTTTTAAGGGTTTAAATTTTTTAGAATAATACTTTAATAGGATAGGTAAAAACACAAGACTAAGCAATTTTGTAGAAATGGATAAGCTTAAAAACAAAGCACTTAAAATAGTTTTGTGTTTCAAAAAATAATAGAAAGCTATCAAAAAAAAGGAAATCATAACCCCTTCTAAGTGTAAATTTCCTGTGATTTCTATAATGCACAAAGGATTTAATATATACCAAAATAATTTTCTAGGATCGAGTTTAAATCTTTGCAACAATTTGCTTGCATATTTTATAAATAGTAGGTCAAAGCTGATTAAAACTAACCGGATTGAAATTATAAATCCTAATATTGAACTTTTAGCAAACCAAGCACAAACGGCATAGATATATTGACTTAAAGGCGGATAATTAGAAAAGTGACCAGCATTTAACTCGCCCATACCTTGGCGAAGAATATCAGCTTGATTTATGTGTTCTATACGATTTGTTGAAAAATAATAAAGCACATTTTCTACATAAGGATTGATGCCTTGTAGAGTTAATTGACCGTCCCAAAAAAATCTAAAAAAATCCTGAGATAAATTGGGTATAGAAAACAAAAATATGAGTCTATAAATAATTGATAGAAAAAAAAGTTGCTCAAATTTTAATTGACTTTTTGCGATTAAAATATAGCTAATAAAAAACAAAAGTGCAACTAAAACAACAAGCTGATAAAACTCTGATCTTACCAAAAAATATGAAATATAGCCATAAGCAAAACAACCCAATAATGCGTATATCAAAACATTATGTTTATAAATAAAAGTTGAATTACTCAATTTAAATTGCATCAGCTTGTTTTTTAAAAAGTTTTAAGCTAATGATTTTAATGACACAAAACCAAAACCAAAGAAAAGCATTAAATGAAATATAATAAGTCCAAAATCTTGCGTATAAAAAGCACTAAAAATGGCAAAACCAAAATATACACATAGAATAAACTCAATAAAAACGCTATATGGTGGCTCCCTATTAATGTAAATATTGTTTTTCCAAGAGTTTTTAACTTTATTAATATTAAATTTTGGAGTGCGTATAAATGAAGATTTTTTTCCAAAATGACCCTCTAAAACAGCAAGTGTATTGTGTAGAGAAAAACCCATAGCTATTGAAAAAAACACAATAAACATATAGAAGAATTTAAAAAAATTTTTAATTCCACCACCGTGTATTCTGGTAAAGGATTGCCAGTAGCAAGAAAAAAATATGACTGTACTTACTGCAAAAAATGCCAAGATATGAAAAACCCAATACAACTCTGGTTGATTTTTTTTGATATACAAAACAGGAACACTTAACAAAGCCGTTAAAAGCACAATGATAAACATACTTGAATTCAATAAATGCAAAATACCATGGAATTTAGTATGCTTTGAAATGGATTTTTCTTTGAGTAATCTCCATTTAAATTTTTTAAAATTTTCAGCTGCACCTTTGTTCCACCTAAATTGTTGAGACCTTCTTGCACTCATAATTATAGGTAATTCTGCAGGTGTTTCTACTTCTTCTAAGTATTTAAATTTCCAATTTTTTAATTGGGCTCTGTAACTTAAATCTAAATCTTCTGTCAGGGTATCGCCTTGCCAATTGCCAGCATCAATAATACATTCTTTTCTCCACACGCCAGCTGTTCCATTAAAGTTGATAAAATGTTGTCCAAAATTTCGTCCTACTTGTTCTAAAATAAAGTGAAAATCAAGTGCAAAAGCTTGAATTTTAGTCAAAAGAGAATAGTTTCTATTGATGTGGCTCCAGCGGGTTTGAACCACACCAATCTTTTCATCTTTAAAATAAGGTAAAGTTTTTAGCGACCAGTCTTTTTTAGGCATAAAATCAGAGTCGAATACCGCAATATATTGACCTTTAGCTATTTTAAGCCCTTCTTTTAATGCCCCAGCTTTAAAGCCTTCTCTCTTTTCTCTTTTTATGTGATGGATAAGCAAACCTTGTTTTTGTAGTGCTTTTACTTTTTGAGCTGTTGTTTCAACAGATTGATCTGTAGAATCATCTAAAACTTGAATTTCAAGCTTGTGTTTTGGGTAATCTAATTTTGAAATATTATCAAGCAGTCTATCAACGACATAAAGTTCATTGTATAGTGGCAACTGGACAGTTACAAATGGAATTTCATCTTGATTTCTAAAATCAAATTTTGGAGCGGTAGAAATGTTCTTTTTAGCTTTAAGATAATTTATCAATAGATTGAGTTGAGCCAAACTATATATAAATATCACAAAGAGACAAAACGCATAAAGACCTATAACAAAATAGTTCATATTCAAAAGTCTTTAAAACTTGATTAAATTAAGTTTGCAAAGGTATGACTTTAATAAAAATTGTAAGCTATACATTGTTAAAACATAAGCTAAGTCGTATAATAGATGGTTAAGATTACAATTTATTTTCAGGAAATTTCTTCAGCACTTTCTTTAAGTTGCTCTAACAAAGTTTTGCTTTGAAATTCTGGCACCAACATTTTTAAAGCTTTAAGACTTTTGTTTTGATTGTTGTTTTTAATAAACTCATCTAAGTCGTCGAGAAGTTTAATTTTACTATTGTCAAAATCATAAGTTGCTTTGGCAATCATAATTTTTTGGTGATGTGTAGGTTGGGTATTTTCTTTGTCAGCCAAAAGTTCTTCATAGAGTTTTTCACCTGGTCTTAAGCCTGTAAATTCTATTGGAATATCAATATTAGGTATAAATCCTGATAATCTTATCATGTTATGGGCAAGGTCAAGAATTTTTACAGGTTTTCCCATATCAAAAACAAATATTTCTCCACCTTTGCCCATTCCCCCAGCTTCTAATACCAGTTGACAGGCTTCATCAATGGTCATAAAATATCTTGTAATCTCTGGATGAGTTACGGTTACTGGACCATTATGCTCTATTTGTCTTTTAAAATGAGGAATTACCGAGCCATTAGAACCCAAAACATTACCAAAACGGGTCATTATAAAAGTGGTTTGGTTAGAAGCTTTTCTCGAAATAGATTGAACGTAAATTTCTGCACATCGTTTAGAAGCTCCCATAATATTTGTAGGGTTTACAGCTTTATCCGTAGAGACAAACACAAACCTATCAACTTTGAATTTGTGAGATAAATTGACCAAGTTTTTAGTTCCTCTAAAGTTAACATCTAAAGCTTCAATCGGATTGCATTCCATCATAGGAACGTGTTTGTATGCGGCACCGTGAAAAACAATATCTGGCAAAAATGTTTCAAAAATATATTCTAGTCTTTTAAGATTGGTAACATCAGCTATAATTTTTTCATAAGCTATATTGGGATAGTCTTTGTCCATACATAATCCTATAAAGTGTAAAGGCGTTTCGGCTTGATCTAACAAAATAATTTTTTTTGGATTAAAGCCTGTCAGTTGTTTCACAATATCACTTCCTATTGAGCCTCTTTGCTCCTGTAACTAGAATTGTTTTATTATTGTATATTTTATGAAGTTTTGTCTTGTTGAGTTTTATAGGATTGCGTTGAAGTAAGTCTTCTAATTTTACTTTTTTAATATTTGATAAAATCGAGGCTTCATCCCAGTTTTCTATCTCAGGTAGTTTGTATATACTAAAGTTTTTATTGAGTAGCGTGCTTAAGATTTCAGAATTGTTTTGGGATAGCCATTTTAATTTTTCACTATTAATAACAATTGTGTTTCTATTATTAGATGCTTCAATTTCATTGATATTTAAAATTGGAAGGTCTAAAATTCTTTTCTTTTTAAGTTTTTTACTATCAGAAATAAATCCTGCTAATTTATATTCTGTTTGCGAATCACTATTGATACTTTCAGCAATAGCAACATCTGTTAAATTTACACCTAATATATAAACATATTTATTAGTACTGTTTTTGTGTATGGCTTGAAATATTTGTTTGACGGTTATCCTATACAAAAACAAAAAACTAAAGGCTATAAACCCATATATAATTGCCCCAGAGTTAGGAAATATCCTGTTTTGACCAATCCTATCACAAATAAAATTTAGAGCAAAAATTGAAACGACTGTAAATAGTATAGATTGTATTTGTTTAAAAGCATCTTTTAAAGTGGTATATCTAACAATTCCTAGATATGATTTAAAAATCAGGATAGAGAAAAACTGAATAAAAAATATTAATACAAAACGAAAAATATAGTATTTTTCTAAATAAGTATGCCCGACTGTAGAGTCTATGAGGATGAATGCAAAAAATAAAGCAATTAAACAGAGAGATACATCAATAAATAAAATAAAACTTCTTGGGAGATGATACCTAGATAGTTTTTTTACTTTTGAAAATATTAACTTTTTAAGTTTGAGGACTAATATCAAAATGTAAAGCTAAGAAAGATTGGTTATTGAACAAAGTTAAAAAAAAATATCCAATTATAGACAAAAAAATTATCTTTGCCACTATGAAAAAAATTATTGCTAGTTTTATTTGTAGCATATTACTAATCAGTTGTGCTAACAAAAAGGATATTATATACTATCAAGATATTGACAAAACCGAGTTGCAAAACATATCTCAAATTAAGCCAAAAATTTATATCCAAGTTGGCGATATCCTGAATATAGATTTAAAAACGCTTAACCAAGAAAGTTTAATCCCTTTTTTAAAAAACGCCAACGCCAACCAAAGTACTGGTAGTCAGCAACTGCATTTATTAAAAATAAAAGGATATTTAGTAGATGAAAATGGCTACATATATTTGCCTGTAATAGATAAAGTGAAGGTTGATGGTCTTACTACTAGAGAAGCAGAAAAACTCCTAAAAAACAAACTTTCTAATTATCTCAAAGACCCATTTGTTTCAATAAGAATAATTAATTTTAAATTTACAGTCAGTGGCGAAGTTAATAAGCCTGGAACCTATGAAATTTCAGAACCAAATTTCACATTACTCCAAGCCCTGAATATGGCTGGCGATCTTAATATTAGAGGGAGAAGAGATAATATCATGATTATTCGGAGCGAAGCTGACAAAAGAATTACCAAAAGAATTGATTTAACAAAATCAGACTGGATGAATTCGCCCTTTTACTTTATAAAACAAAACGACGTTATTTATGTAGAGCCTAATAATCCACAAGTAAAAACAGCTGGTTTTATTGGAAATGTAGGTGTCTTGACATCAGTGGCGTCTATAGTTTTGTCGGCTATAGTTATAATAACTCGTTAAATTCAACAAAACTAACCATTTAATGAATAATGAAAACAATATATCAGATTCAAGTTTTGATAACGAAAGCCTGAAAAAAGAAGTAATCAAATACTTAAGGTATTGGAGGTGGATTGTACTCTGCCTGATATTGTCCATAAGTATTTGTGTGATTTATGTTAAATATTCATCTAAAATATACCAAACCAATGCTAAGATAAAAATTCTTAAGAAAAAAGACAGCGGTTTAGACTTATCGGGATTAGTAGGCAGTTCGCCACTTTTTGACATGAGCAAAATAAATCTTGAAAATGAAATTCAAATCCTAAAATCAAGACGTATTACAGAAAAGGTAATAGATAATCTTAATCTTACCACCTATTGTTATATCAGTCAAAAGTTTAAAGATGAAGAAATCTTTGGTGATCAAATACCATTTAAAGTCAATTGGCTCAATTCTGAAACACTCAACCTGCGTGAAAACCCAATTGATGTTTTTGTGTTTAAAAGTTTGGACGAACAATCTTTTAATATAAGCATGTTGGATAAGTCTTACAATAAAAACTTTAACTATGGAGAAGAAATAAATATTGACGGCTACAATTTTGCACTTCACAAAAACCCTACCTATAAAAAAGATGAAAAAGAAGGTGAAAACAAAATTTATTTCACTTACATAAAAAAACAAAACATTATAAGTCAGCTGTTGCAACAGATAAAAGTTGAACCTGTTGGAGAAAGAAGTGAAGTTTTAGAAATAAAAATATCTGGACAAAACACTTTAAAAAACGAAGCTATTCTTGATGATTTGATACAAAAATTTAATAACGATGGCATCAATGATGACAAAGATATTGCATTGAGGACAGAAGAATTTATTACCGAAAGATTGAAAGTTTTAGTCAATGAGCTTGATACGGTTGAGACAAATCTTGTTGATTACAAATCAGACAATAATATTGCTGACTTAGATTCTGGTGCCGAATTCGTTTTTCAATCATTTTCAGTCGCAGACCAGAATAATGCTAAGCTTCAAAATCAAATTGAAATTGCCAAGTATATAAAAAACGATATAAACTCTAAATCTAAATACACATTATTACCAGCTAATGTTGGCTTAGAAAACGACAATACCAATGCTCTAATCAATAAATACAATGAGTTAATTCAAGAGAGAAATAAGCTACTCACCTCATCAACATCACAAAGCCCTTTATTGATTGTGTTATCTGAAGAGTTAGATTCGTTGTTTAAAAACATCAATACATCATTAGATAATTATGTAAAAAGTTTAGAAATTAGCATAAAAAATATCTCAAACAGAGAGCAAAAATTCAGTAACACCATTGGTGCTATACCTGAAAACGAAAAAATGATTCGTTCCATAGAAAGGCAACAAATTGTAAAAGAACGACTCTATATTTTTCTGCTACAAAAAAAAGAAGAAGTCGCTCTATCTGCGACAATCACTGCACCTACAGCAAAAGTAGTAGATTATGCACATTCCGACTTAATCCCTATAAGTCCAAAATCTAAAATAATTTATCTAGTATAATCATTGGTCTTTCTGTTCCTATAGGCTTTCTTTACCTTAAGTTTTTATTAGACACCAGGATTTCAAATAAATCTCAAGTTGAAAATCAACTCAAACTTCCAATAATAGGCGAAATACCTCTTAACAAAAAATATAAAGAAAAAATAATAACACTTTCAGATAAGTCAGATGTGGCAGAAGCTTTCCGTATTTTAAGAACCAACATCAACTATTTATTACAAGGTCAAAAGCCTAAAAATACAGCTGCAGTAATTTTTACAACTTCAAGCACAAAAGGAGAAGGCAAAACATTTACTGCCATAAACACAGCTTCTATTTTAGCTAATAATAACAAAAAAATCTTGCTTATAGGATGTGATTTAAGAAATCCTCAACTCCATAACTATCTCAAAATTGATAAAAATACCCTAGGATTAACAAACTATTTAGTCAACCCAGATTTAGATCATAAAGAGATTATTTTAAATACTGATAATAAAATAAATTTTGACACTATACTTTCTGGAGAAATACCTCCAAACCCAGCTGAATTGCTAAGCAATGGACGATTTCAAGATTTGATTCACAATGTTGAAACAGAATATGATTATATTGTTATTGATACTGCTCCAACATTACTTGTTACCGATACTCAAACCATATCTCATATAGCTGATATTACTATATATTTAGTAAGAACAGGTTACACTGAGCTTAAAATTCTTAATCATATTAAAGAATTGAAAAAGATGAAAAAACTGAAAAATTTATCATTGGTTATTAATGGTATTAGGGATGACAAAAGCTATGACTACAATTATGGCTATGGTTATGGATATTCAGAAAATACTAATTCCAAGAAAAAATGGTATCAGTTTTAGATTAAAACTTTAGAGACTTTGCTATAGCTTCAATCTCAAAAATATTGTTTCTTTTTTCTGCTGTTGGTTTATATACAATCCCTTCTATTACAACAAATCTATCATTTGCTTCATCTCTAATAGCATAATTGAGAAATGGACCGCCCATAAAAGCACCTTTCACAACCCAAGTGCCACGTGTTTCGTAAGCAAATTTTCCATCTATTTTGGTTTCATAGAGATAAGGCATATAAGCTTCTTCAGTAATCATATAGGTGTCTGGTCTTGGTCCAGGAACATTGGCTTTGCCTATTGAATCTCTTATTTTAACAATATTAGAAATAACAGAATTGTCGTTTTCAATCCTTGAAATAGGAATTTGATAAATAAAAATTTCCATACTTCCTCTATCTATCTCTTTTCTTAGCCATACAAAATCGTCATTACTTTCTTTAGCATATCTATAAGCCGTAGGAAATTTTATAGAAACACCTAAACTCTTTTGTATCTCAGTGTCTTTATCTAAAGATTTGTTTATCCGTCTCCATTTCTCCTCTATCTCAGTTTTATTTATAGAATTTAAAATTTTTTCTTGATTGTTCTTAAAAATATCTACAAGTTCATTTTTATTTTTACCCTTAATAAAGACACCGAGTTGTGGTCTTGCAAAGCTATCTTTTACAAAAGTGATATTATTTTGCTTTGCTAATTCAAATTTCAAAAAAGTTCTATTTTTCTTTGCAAAGCCAGTAAATGCATTTGTAGGAATGTGTCTAAGCTTATACAAAGGCTCCTTTTGTGGCAATCCTTCAGCATCTTTTGCCATCACATTTCTGATTTCTTCACCAAGTTGACCATCCCATAATTGATTTTCTGAAACAATGTTGACCAAATTAAGATTACCCGATGAGTCAGCTATATAAACGCCTTTACCGTTGTCGCAAGCCATTAATGATAAAACCATTAAAAAAAGAAGTCGTTTCATGATTGTTATTTTTTAACAAATTTATAATCTAAAATCGTTCCAAAGCTTATCAAAACTAATATATTTTTGAATGTTTTTAAAAAAGAGTATTTGTTTAAGTCTTATTTTCTTTTAAAAATACTTATATATTTGTAATCAAAGATTACCTTATGCTTTTAATAGTCTGTCTTGGCTTTTTGCTATCAATAGCAATGATTTTTATAAATAAATTTATAAAAGGTCGATGGGCTTGGCTTACAACACTTATTCCGCTATCGACATTCATTTATTTTAGTCGATTTATAGATGATATCTCTGAGGGTCAAGTCATAAAAATATCATACAACTGGATTCCAGCTTTCAAGGTTGATTTGAGTTTTATGCTTGATGGCTTATCATTACTATTTGTATTGATGATTTCTGGCATAGGGACTTTGGTGTTTTGGTACACGTCATCGTATTTAAAAGGTCATCAGTATTTAGACCGATTTTATGCCTATCTCGGTATTTTTATGTCTGCAATGTTGGGATTGGTGCTTTCTGACAATCTAATTACTATGTTTATTTTTTGGGAATTAACCAGCATTAGCTCGTTTTTTCTCATTGGTTTTAGCAACGAAAGCAAAAGTTGTAGAAAATCTGCTTTATTAGCCTTAGGCATCACTGGTGTTGGTGGTTTATTTTTGTTGGCAGTTGCTGTTATTTTGGGTCAAGTTACCTCAACTTATACCATTTCAGAAATGCTCTCTATGAGTAATGAAATTGCCATGAGTAGCGACTATGCATTCATTGTGATTTTAATTTTTCTTGCGACTTTTACTAAATCGGCTCAGTTTCCTTTTCATTTTTGGTTACCAGGAGCCATGCAAGCACCTACGCCAGTTTCTACCTATCTTCACTCGGCAACAATGGTAAAAGCTGGTATTTATCTTATATTAAGGTTCAGCCCTATTTTAGGAGAAACTTCTCTGTGGAATACAACATTGATTACTGTTGGTGCTATAACTATGTTATATTCCGCTATACAAATGTTGTTTAGAACAGATTTAAAAGCCATATTAGCCTATTCAACCATTTGTGCTTTAGGAATTCTGACCTTTTTGACAGGTTTAGGAAGTTACGAAGCTTTAGTTGCCGCTATGGTATTTATTGTGGTTCACGCTTTGTATAAAGCTTCTTTGTTTTTAATTACAGGAATAATAGACCACGAAACTGGCACAAGAGATATCACAAAACTTTCGGGCTTAAAACACGGCTTAATGCCAATTGCCGTTGCTGGATTTATTGCCGCTTTGATCAGTGGAGGCGTAATTCCTACGCTTGGATTTGTAGGAAAAGATTTGATTTATGAATCTACTTTACATTTTAAAAACAATGCTTGGTTGCTTACTATCATTGCTATTGTGACAAACATATTGCTATTTTACGGTGGATTTTTAGTTGGGGTCAAACCCTTTTTAGGGCAAAAACCAAACACGCTTCCACATCTTCACATGCCAAGTATTCGCTTATGGCTACCGCCAATGCTTATGGTTGTTCTCGGCTTGATTTTTGGCTTTGCTCCGTTTTTACTTGGCGACAGTTTGATTATGCCTGGAGCTGAAATTTTAAGTCGTGGCGAAAGTGGTTTGCATCTTAAATTATGGCACGGGTTTAACACAATATTTTGGCTATCAACACTAACTATTGCATTGGGTTTTATACTTTTCTTGATATTAAAACCTTCGTATAAACTCAAGGCTTTATCTGAAAAATTTGAGTTCTTATCGCCAAAATCAATATCTGATTATGTGGTTACTATTTTTAAAATCATTTCAAAATATTGGACGATGTTGTTTCAAAATGGATATTTAAGACATTATGTGGCAACTTATGTAACTTTTATAATTGTATTGGTCGGGTTTCTTTTACTGAAAGACCCTGTTTTAAGAATAGACTATAACTCGCTTGCTGATTTAACGGTTTATGAAATTGTTATCATCATAATCATGTTGTTATCAACTCTATTCATAGTCTTTACACCATCAAGATTAGCCGCTGTTCTGCTATGGGAATTACGGGGTTTTCTTTTTGTCTGCTCTACTTGTTTTACAGTGCACCAGATTTGGCGATGACACAATTTTCAGTAGATACCTTAACAGTTATTTTATTTGTTTTGGTGTTGTATAAACTTCCTAAGTATCTTAAATTTTCAAAAAATTATTTGCGTGTTGAGCATGGTATCTTATCCGCCATTTTTGGAGGGATGATTACGTTTTTGATTTTAAAAGTAATCAGTGAGCCTAAAAATTCAGAAATCAGTAATTTTTATGCTGAGAATTCTTATGTTTTAGCTAAAGGAAAAAACGTTGTAAATGTTATATTAGTTGATTTTAGAGGCAGTGATACTTTGATAGAAATCACCGTTCTAATTGTAGCGGCTATTGGTGTTTTTGGATTAACAAAATTAAGATTAAAAAGTCGTGACAAAAAATAGAATAATATGAAAACACTTATACTTAAAACAGCTTCAGATATACTTTTACCCGTATTATTATTGTTTTCGGTTTTCATTTTACTTCGCGGGCATTATTTACCTGGTGGTGGTTTTGTTGGTGGTTTAATTGTCGCCATTGCGTTTGTTTTAGATGCTTTTGCAAATGGACTTAAAAACACGCGTAAAATAATAAGAATCCACCCAGGATTTCTGATGCCTTTAGGCTTATTGATTTCCTTTTTAAGTGCGACTTCGCCAGTTATTTTTCAGGATTTACCTATAATGACTGGTCTTTGGGCTTCTGGACATATTCCTGTCATCGGTAAAATAGGCTCTGCTCTATTTTTTGACACAGGCGTATATTTTGTTGTTGTAGGTGTCTCGCTTACGATTATATTCACCATATCTGAAAATGCTTAACCTATGGAAATACTATTAGCCATAATGACTGGAGTGCTTTACGCCGCTGGCACTTATATGATTTTGAGACGAAGTATTGTCAAACTCATCATTGGTGTCATACTTTTTGGCAATGGCGTAAATTTATTGATATTTCTTTTGGGTAGAATTACCAAAGGGAAACCACCTATAATTGCACCAGAATTAAAACATTTTGCCGATTTATATGCAGACCCTATTCCACAAGCTTTAATATTAACTTCAATTGTGATCAGTTTTGGCTTACAGGCTTTTGCGATTATTTTGGTTAAACGAGCCTATAAAGTTTTAAAAACCGATGACCTTGACATGCTAAACACCTTAGACGAAGATTCATGAGCGAAAACATCATAACATATCCACTATTAGTTCATTTGTTTTTTAGCATCGTGCTGATGTTTTTTTGGAGCAAAGTGAAAGTTCAAAAAATAGTAACTATCATTGGAAATTTTATAGCTTTTGGTGTGGCTATAGCAGTATTTGTTTTTACATGGCAAAACGGCACTCACGTGGTTAATGCTGGAAATTGGGATGCCCCTTATGGTATCGTTTTTGTTGGCGATATGCTGTCTGCAACATTAATTTTGCTTACAGCTATTGCAGGTTTAACGGTTTCTATTTTTTCAACAGTTTCTATCATCAATGCCAGATTGAGATTTGGTTTTTTCAGTGTTTATCACTTTTTGCTTCTCGGTTTAAATGGTGCATTTTTAACAGGTGATCTGTTTAACCTTTATGTGTGGTTTGAAATTATCATTATCAGCTCATTTGTTTTAATCAGTATTGGTGGCGAAAAAAATCAATTAGAAGGTGCCGTAAAATATTTTACACTCAACTTTTTTGGGTCGCTTATCTTTTTAACAGGTCTAGGCGTGATATATGGACTTGTAGGCACTTTAAATATGGCCGATATTGCTGTAAAAATACAAAGCGTAAATAATCAAATTATAGTAGATGTCTGTGCTATTTTATTTTTAACAGCTTTTGCTATAAAATCTGCAGTTTTCCCGCTTAACTTTTGGTTGCCAGCATCTTATCATACGCCACCATCTGCTGTGTCTGCTATTTTTGCTGGACTTTTGACTAAAGTTGGGGTTTATGCTTTGATACGGATGATGACGTTGATTTTTCCACACGATCCTTTTTTGATGAACCTTTTGATGGTACTTGCTGTATTGACCATTTTAAGTGGTGCATTTGGTGCTATTATCCAAAATAATATCAGAAAAGTGTTTTCATTTCTTATCATTTGCCATATCGGTTTTATGATTGGTGGATTAGGCATTTTTAATGTCATGGCTTTAACGGGTGTAATTTTTTATCTCATTCACGACATTATAGTAAAAACCAATTTATTTATGATAGGTGGACTAATATATCGTCTTAAAGCTACCACAAATATGAAAAAGATTGGCGGTTTGTATAAAAGTTACCCCAAACTAAGTTTATTGATGATTATCGTGTTGTTTTCTTTAGTTGGAGTTCCACCATTATCTGGGTTTTGGCTAAAAATTTCTTTGTTTTTAAGTAGCTACAACACTGGAAATTATTGGTATTTGGGAGCATTAATTTTAGGAAGCCTTATCACCCTTTTGGTTGTAGCAAAAATTTGGGCTGAAGCCTTTTGGAAAAATCAACCCGAGTTTAAAGCCAGTAAACGATTTATCTTTTTTGATAAATTGTATCCTATACAGAAATGGCAATTTGTAATGCCTATTGTTATTTTAGCTATATTTTCTTTGTATATTGGCTTTGGTGCAGAACATATACAGGCTTTATCTGAAAGAATAGCAGAAGATTTATATAACTCACAAAATTATATCGATGCGGTTTTAAAACCTTAAGTTATGAGATCACAATTTTTATCCAACATATTATTGATGCTGATTTGGGTCTTTTTGACTGGAACTTATAACACCTATAATTTTTCGTTTGGATTTGTTATTGGGTTTTTGATAATTTGGTTAATCGGCTCAAGTGTAGGCGAAACTAAATATGTCAAAATATTGCCTCGCATTATAGCATTTTTCTTTTATTTTGTTTATGAATTGGTTTTGGCTAACCTTGAAGTGGCTTACGAAGTGATGACACCACATCTTTACGTAACCCCAGGAATTATCAAAATCCCCTTAGATGTTGAAACCAATCTTGAGATTTCATTCTTGGCTAACCTTATCACACTGACACCAGGAACTTTGAGCTTAGATGTCTCTGATGACAGAAAAGTTTTATACGTACATTCTATGTATGTTAAGGATAAAGATGAATTTATACATCATATCAAAAATGGATTTGAAAGACGAATTTTATTAATAACGCGATGAGTTTAAACGATTTTTTATATTATATTATTTTACCAATACTATCAGTGTCCATAGTGCTGGTTTTTATTCGTTTCCTCAAAGGACCAAGTATTGTCGATAGGATTATAGCTTTAGACCTTACCGTAACAATTGGTATTGGAATCATTTCTGTTTACAGCATCATCAACAATCAACCTAATTTTTTAGACATTGCCTTAATTTTAGCTTTAATTTCCTTTTTGAGTACAGTGGCTTTTACATATTATTTAGAAAAAAGAGACAAAAATGAGTGAGTGGTTAATTATTATTTTTTCAAGTTTAGGAACACTTTTTGCCCTTCTTGCAGCAATAGGGCTCATCAGAATGCCTGATACGTTTTTAAGAATATCGGTAAACACCAAAGCGGCAACTCTTGGCGTGGGATTGCTCATTGGTGCAGCTGACTATTTTTTTTAATGATATAGCTATATCTACACGTGTTTTAGCTATTATAATTTTTATCTTTTTGACTGCACCCATTGGTGGTCATTTGCTTGGCAGAACTGGATATTTTACTGGAAACAAACTTTGCGATCAAACACATATTGACGATTTGAAAGATCAATACAATAAAAAAACCCACAAATTGAGTAGTGAAGATCAAAAATTGTCTGAAGAAAAAGACACACCACATAAATAAACCTTAATGAAACAATCATTTATAACATTCATGTTTGTTTTATTTTCAGCCCCCAACCTACAAGGTCAATATCAAATTAATGGAAAAGTTGTAGATGCTGAAACCAAAGAGAGTTTAGCATTTGCCAACCTTACTTTCAATAATAGCAAGACGCGTGGCGTTATTACAGATATTGATGGTAAGTTTTTTTATAAAAGTGACAAACCGATAAAAAGCATTGAAATATCCTATTTAGGTTATGAAACTTTAAAACTAAAACCTGATGCCTTTCAAGATATAGTCATTGCCTTAAAACCTACTTTAGAAAATTTAGATGAAGTGGTTATTACAAATACAGAAAACCCAGCCTTACGCATTATAAGGCAAGTTATGACCAACAAGGAACTTAATAACCCCTTAAAAAAAGGTGGCTTCAGTTATACCTCTTACAACAAGAGCATAGTTGATGTAGAAGGAAGACAAAAAAAATCAGACTCATTAAGGCAAGTCTTTTTAAACCAAATTAAAAAAGGCGAATTAGATCCCGAAAATGACACATTAAACGGATTTGAAAAAACATTGATTAGAGAAGGTAATTTTAATATTATGCTGTTTGAATCTGTAACAAAACGTAAATTTCTACCACCAGATTTAAGTGAAGAAACCGTAGTTGCTACAAGAGTTTCTGGTTTCAAAAACCCTTATTTTACTGTGTTAGCCACAGAATTGCAACCCTTTGGCTTTTACCAAGACAACATCAATCTAATGGATTTACATTTCTTAAATCCTATTGCTAAAGGAAGTTTAAAACACTATGATTATACATTAAAAGATAAAATATTGAGAGATAATGACACCATTTTTAATATTTCATTTCAACCAAAACCTGGTGCAAACATAGATGGTTTGAAAGGTTTTATGTATATCAATTCCGACGGTTATGCCATTCAAAATGTTGTTACAGAACCTTATGATAAGCTGATTACTCATTTAAAAATTCAACAAAAATATAAACATGTAGAAGATAAAACTTGGTTTCCTGAGCAACTTAACTTTGAATTTACAACCCAACAAGGTGTTTTTATTAATAGCAAAACTTATATAAAAGATATTAAATTTTTAGATAGTTTAAGCCCAAAAGACTTCGATGAAGTTCAATTAAAATATGAGGAAAATGCTCCAAGTCGAAATGAAGAATTTTGGAATCAATATAGAATTGATAGCCTAAGCCAAATTGATAAAACCACTTACAAAGTTATTGATAGCATTGGAGAACGCTTAAAATCAGATAAAATATTAGATGTTGCCACGGCTTTGGTAGATGGCTATATTCCTTGGGGAAAATTTAATATTCCCTATAATAGATTTTTTGGTTATAACCGATATGAAGGCTTTAGACTTGGTGCAGGCTTAGAAACCAATAAAAAACTCTTTAAAAACTTTATACTTGGTGGTTATACCGCCTATGGATTTAAAGATAATGAATGGAAATTTGGTGGAAAAGCACGCTATAATATTGACAAATCAAAAGATATGTTTTTGCAATTCAATTACAACAATGATTTAAGAGAAATTGGTAGGTCAACTCTTAACAATCAAAATTTCTCTAGTGCTGAAGATTTAAGAGACATTATAGCTTTTACTATGGATATGGTAGAACATTATCAACTTGAATTTGGCAGGAGAGATTTTAAATATTTAACCTGGCATATAGCTTTAAGAAATGAATGGATAAGACCAAAATACGATTATACATTTGTAAACAATTCAAACAACATCACCAACTTTAGAAATTCAGAAGCCATTCTCAATTTAAGGTATGCATTTCGTGAACGACTTGTAGAAACGCCTCAAAAACGCATAAGTCTAGGCACAAATTATCCTGTTGTCAACATGAGATACACAAATGGCTTTGATTCATTTTTAAACGGTGATTTTAATTATCAAAAAATAGAAGTAAGCCTTTCTCAAAGTTTTTTTATACGAAACTTAGGTCAAACTCACTACCACATTCAAGCAGGTTACATAGATAGCAATATTCCCTTAGGGCTTTTGTTTACAAATGAAGGGAGTAATGACAACGACATCCCAATTGTGATGCCTGATACCTTTCAAACTATGCTACCTTATGAGTTTCTTTCTGACCGTTATGTGAATTTATTTCTGACTCACGATTTAGGAAGTTTACTGTTTAAAACCAAAACATTTAACCCTGGCTTGGTTATTCATCACAATATGAGCTGGGGCAATATAGATAATCCACAATCTCATATTTGGAATTTTAAAACTAAAGATAAAATTTTTATAGAATCTGGTTTAGAAGTTACCAAATTGATAAAACTTAACTATTTTGATACTTTTTATCTCGGAATAGGTGCTGGCGGTTTTTATCGCTATGGGCATTATAGTTTTGACAAAGCAAGTGATAACTTTGTATTTAAAATGAACATAACTTTCACATTAAACTAAATATTGAAACAGTATTATGCTCTACTATTATACAGAATGTTATTTTAAAAAACATTTATGCAACATTTTAAATAATATTCGGTATTACTCTCAACAGTTCTAAAAAAGTAAAGAACAGATTAGAATTTGTTTGTATAGTTTCAATATAAAAGCAGAAATCACTACTAATTTTATTAGTTCTTTAAATAAACCTTATTAAATCTATAAAATGGCAAGAGACGAGAAACTGAAATCACAATGGGAAGAGTTGACAAAAAAATTATCAACCCAATTTGTAGAAGGTGACGAATTGGATTTGGATGCTATTATATATTTAATCGGTGTTCAAGAAAAAGGAGATGTACACACCAAATACAAAAAAGACGACAAAATCAATTTGATGCATATCGCCATTTGTAGGTTATTAGAACCTTATGGCTATTACGAGTTTGACTTTGTCGATGAAGACGGTTGACCACATTATAAAGTTTTAGAACAACTGCCACCACTCAAAGCTGGCGAACAAAGCATTTTGATGAAAGAAGCTATTGTGCAATATTTTGTAGAAAAAAATTATATCGACTAAGCTTGAACAATTATAATTGTAAATTTGCAATCTTGAAAATTTGAATTATTATGATAGAGGAGTTAAAATCTCACTTGAAAACCGTAGAGAATTTTGTAGCAGACAACCTTGATGATGTAGAAGCTTTTAGAATTAAATACTTAGGCAAAAAAGGCATTTTAAATCAATATTTTGCTGAGTTTAAATCTGTTCCTGCAGAGGATAAAAAAATATTTGGTCAGACTATCAATCAGCTCAAGCAAGCGACAACGCAAAAAGTAGAACAACTCAAGGCTGAACTCTCAAAAGTAAATGACGAAAAAAGCCTTTATGGCGATTTAACTCGACCCGCTGAACCTAGTGAAATTGGGTCTCGTCACCCTATCTCTATTGTCAAAAATCAAATTATAGAAGTGTTTTCAAATATCGGTTTTAATGTGTCTGAAGGTCCAGAAATAGAAGATGATTGGCACAACTTTACAGCACTCAATTTGCCTGAACATCATCCTGCGAGAGATATGCAAGACACATTTTTTATACAACAAAACCCTGAGGATTTGTTGTTAAGAACACATACATCTAGCGTCCAAGTTCGTTATATGGAAAACACCAAACCGCCAATTCGCACTATTTCACCTGGACGTGTATTCAGAAATGAAGATATCTCGGCACGCTCTCATTGCATTTTTCATCAAGTAGAAGGTTTGTATATTGACAAAGGCGTGTCTTTTAAAGACCTTAAGCAAACTTTAATTTACTTCACTACACAACTATTTGGCAAATCAAAAATCAGGTTTCGTCCATCGTATTTTCCATTTACAGAACCCAGTGCGGAAGTCGATATTTATTGGGGTTTAGAAACCGAAACAGACTACAGAATCACAAAAGGCACAGGTTGGCTTGAGATTATGGGTTGCGGTATGGTTGACCCAAATGTGCTTAAAAATTGTAAAATAGATCCTAATGAATACACGGGTTTTGCATTCGGTATGGGCATTGAACGCATAGCAATGCTACTTTATCAAATTGGTGATATCCGTATGTTTTACGAAAATGATTTGCGATTTTTAAAACAATTTAAATCGACGTTTTAAATTTTATTTTTCTTCCTTTTAGATGTTTTGGGTTCAGGCGGATATTTTTCCAAAGCTTTTTGAACCATCATACCAAAAAAAGCTTGCCTTTCTCTGGGATTTTGATTGGGTTTAACCCGAGTTTCAACAACAGCTTGCCAAAACAATTCTTTATTTAGAGCATCTACAAACTCGATTGTCAAGGCTATCATATCTTTGGAGGTGTTGATAGGAATGCCTCCTGAAACACCACCGCCTACTCTACCGCCACCGCCACCTATGCCAACGCCAATACTACTTTGGCTGTTGATCGCGTAAATTTCTGCATAAAAATTCACATTAAAATCTGGAATGGTTTCTTTAGCATAACCTTTTTGAGGCAACAAAGAATCTATAGCTTCTATGACACGTTTTTCGTCTAATTCGCTCAAACCTGTGTTTTCAGATAAAAAATAATTATATGTTTTGTAGCTTTTTAAATCTGCATCTTTATCATAATCCATAAAAACTTTGGTCGATGAGCAAGACACCAACAAAGCTAAAAATCCTAAAACAAATATCTTTTTCATATTTTTATTTCAAATTTAAGTAATTATTTGGCAAATCGTAAATACTTGTGATTTGTGTTTTGAAATTTTACATAATTATAACGCTTGTAAAAACGGAATAATAAATAATATTACAGAATTTTTAATTTATTTATGGAATCAAGTAAAGCTTGACGAAACTTAATTGTATTGCTCAAAAACGGTGAAAGCTTAACTGCATTTTTAACAAAAAAAAGCTACCAACGGAATACCTTTAGATATTGTTTATGAATAATTTGTCAATAGATTTCTATAATTTTATAAGAGCTAAGATTCTTTTTCTATTAAGGCATTTGCATTCTCAATAGCCTCAGAAATATGTTTTTTCAAGTTTTTTGCTTCTATATTATACTTTTCTAAAGCCTTTAACCTAAGCTGTAAACTATCAACATTTTTTGTTTGAATACCTTGATTAATTTCGGTTTTACTAAATTCATCACCAAAAGATTTCATCCATTTCATCATACTTTCATGGCTGTCTTGAAGCTTTTGCATTGCAGATTCGATTTGTGCTCTATTTGTGCTATCTATTTGGTTTTCAAGTTGATTGAGTAATTGATTAATGTCACTCATCTTTGGCATAACTTGGTCGTGTATGGCTATGGTTTGTTCCATTTTTTTGTTAAACTCTTGAGCTTCTTTAGGTTGATGCTCTTTACAGCTAAAAATAAAACAAATTATAAATACTGATAATAAGACTTGAGGTTTCATATTTTTATTTTTCACAAATTTAATTTAATTCTCTTATCAAAAAATGAGTTTTAATGATAAAATTTAAAAAATCACATAAACCCATTTTGATGATAGCTTGTCAGTTCAAAAATATATTTATTTTTTTATATAAATGATTTACCAATTCATAAAGAATATTTAAATTAGAACTCAAAACATTTAATTGAAAACTTCAGATTTCTTTATTTACGATGCTTCTGCAGGCTCAGGTAAAACTTACAGAATAACATGTGAATATTTATGCAAACTTTTTAAACAAGATGAAGTTTTTACCTTTCAAAACATCTTGGCTATTACCTTTACAAACAAAGTCGCTGCTGAGATGAAAGAACGAATTATCGGAGCTTTGATTTATTTTTCTAAACTTGACTCAAAAGAACCTCATCAAAGTTTACTGCACGATGTGATTTCTGAAACGCATTTATCTAAAAGTGACATTCAGAAAAAAAGTTTACGAATTTTAAAATATCTTATTCCCAATTATGCCAACTTTGAAGTTTCTACTATTGACAGTTTCAATCATAGAATCATCAGAACTTTTGCACAAGATTTGAATTTGAATCAAAATTTTGATGTTGACTTAGATGTCCAACCTTATATTGAACAAGCTGTTAAAAATTTGATTGAAGATGTGGGCAAAGATGAGCAACTTACTGAATGGTTGGTAGAATTTGTCCATTATAAAATTAATCAAAACAAAAGTGGAGACATCAGTTTTGACCTTAAAAAATATGCAGAATTAGTATTAAATGAAAACAATTACACCGCACTAAATCAACTCCAAAAATATGACCTAAAAGATTTAAAAGCCCAAAAAAATAAACTCGTCAGTCAGCTTCAAGATAGCGAGCAACACTTAAAAGATATAGCTAAATGTTTTTTTCAACTCATAGAAAATCATAATGTTAATGCAAGTGATTTTAAAGGAAATTATATTTCAAATTATTTTAAAAAACTATCAAATGGTGAAGTTATTTCTCAGTTTAAATCAAAATGGCATAATATTAAAGAAACCGAACTTTACAATAAAAATACTTCAGCTTCAACAAAGGAGAAAATAGATAGTTTTAGACCAGAAATCGAAGACTTATTTTTACGTTCAAAAGACTTATGCATAAAACACACTTTAACTGAAAGAATTTTAAAATCATTTGTGCCTTTGTCAATGATAAGTCAGGTCAATCTTCATATCGAACAAATCAAAGCAGAAAATGGTATTTTATTTGTCAATGATTTTAACCGCATCATTAGCAAACATATAAAAAAACAACCTGCACCATTTATTTATGAAAGGTTAGGTGAAAAATTTAAAGATTTTTTTATTGACGAATTTCAAGACACTTCTACTCTGCAATGGCAAAACCTAATTCCACTTATAGATAATGCTTTGGCTTCATCACACAACAAAGACCAATTCGGAAGTCTATATTTGGTGGGCGATGTTAAACAATCTATTTATGAATGGCGTGGCGGAGATCCAAAACAGTTTTTGAATTTATCCTTATCACAATCCAATCCTTTTCATATTAAACCCCAAAAAAAAGTTTTAAAAGACAATTGGAGAAGTGCGAAAACAATTGTAGAATTTAACAACGATTTTTTTTATCATGCCGCTGATTTTCTCACAGATTCAAACCATAAACACTTGTATAAAAATGCAAAACAAACCGCCCAAAAAAACATTGATGGCTATGTTGATATTCAATTCTTACCCAAACAAGACAACAAGGATTTAGAAAATGAAAACCGTATCAATATCCTCCAGCAAATCATCACTTCTGTAAAAAACCAAGGTTATAACTTAAGTGACATCTGTATTTTGGTAAGAAAAAAGAAATTTGGCACTCAAATAGCCGAAGCGTTTAATGCTTTAGAAAACCCGATCAATGTTATCTCACAAGAATCTCTTCTTATAGCATCAGACGCTAAAGTTCAACTACTCACACAGTTTTTAAATTTTTTAGAAAACCCCGATCAAAACACAAGTATTGATTTTGCAATGTGTTGGATAAAACACATCAATGTAAATCCTGAGTTGCATCATCACATTTTATCAAACACTAAAAATCTTAAAAAAACAGATATATTAAAATATTTAAAAACTTTTGAACTAGATTTTAACCAAAACATCTATGATAGTTTATCATTATACGACAAAGCCGAATATGTATTGAGGACGCTTTATTTAGAAAAACACACCAACGCCTATCTCCAGTTTTTTTTGGATGAAATTTTTGACTTTTCAAAAAAACAATCAAAAAATATGGGAGATTTTCTAAACTATTGGGACGACCAAAAAACCCGTAAAAGCATCTCTACTTCAGAAACCTCTGATGCGGTAAAAATTATGACCATCCATAAAAGCAAAGGATTACAATTCCCCATAGTAATATACGCTCATGCCAATTTCACCTTAGCCGATTTGACCAAAACCGAAGATTGGATTCATCTCGATGAAGAAGCCTATGGCGTACCGTATGTATATGAAAATATTTCTGAAAGCATCAAAGATTTAAGTCCATCTTATAACCTTGCCTATCAAGAAAATATCCGAAAAGAAGAACTTAGCAACATAAACACGGCTTATGTATGTATGACAAGAGCAATAGAACAACTTTACATTTTGTGCGAACCAATTAAAGGCAAAAACACATCTTTTAAAGACATCCTTTGTAGCTTTTTAAAACAGCAACAATTATTTAAAGAAGATCAAAACCAATATACTTTTGGAAAAATTATTTCTAAAACAGAAGCCCTTGAAGAAAAACCAAACAATTTAAAAATACATAAATTCCACTCCTACAAAGCACAAGATTTTTACCAAGAATTGTTAGCTGAAAATATTTTAGACAAAAACAAGTCTAAAGCAATTGCCTTTGGTCAAGATATTCATGATGTATTACAAAATATAAATTATGCGTCTGATATAAACAATTTGAAAATTGAAAATAAAACCATAAACTTAATCAAACAATTAACCGAACATAATCAGCTTAAAAAATATTACAAAAAACCCTGGTCAATTTATAACGAATCTGAAATAGCATTCAACGGATTGCTTTTCAGACCCGATAGAATATGCATAAATCAAAATAAGGCTGTGATTATAGACTACAAAACAGGTAAAGAAGAAACATCGCATCTACAACAATTAACAAATTATAAAAACGCAGTAGAAGCCTTAGGTTTCAATGTAGAAGAAGCTATTTTGGTGTATCTTAGCAAAGATTTTTATATCAAAACACTCTAAAATAAATATTTATGTTTTCAAATCAACTCAAAACCCAGCTACAAAACGAAATTTCAAGTATAAAAGAAGAAGGTCTTTTTAAAACCGAGCGTATCATAACCTACTTACAAGGTGCAGAGATAACTTTAGATACAGGAAAAAAAGTTCTAAACTTTTGTGCCAACAACTATTTAGGTTTGTCCTCACATCCAGAAGTTATTCAAGCGGCTAAAGAAACTTTAGACACTCATGGATTTGGTATGTCAAGCGTTAGATTTATTTGCGGAACACAAGATATACACAAAAAGCTTGAACATACCATCGCCGATTTTTATAATACAGAAGATACTATACTTTACGCCGCATGTTTTGATGCTAATGGTGGTGTTTTTGAACCCTTATTAACCAAAGAAGACGCAATCATTTCAGACTCGCTTAATCATGCCTCAATAATTGACGGTGTTAGGTTATGCAAAGCGACACGCTATCGTTATGCTAATGGTGATATGAAAGATTTAGAAAAGCAATTACAAGAAGCTGATAAAAACGGAGCCAGACACAAACTCATTGTTACCGACGGTGTTTTTTCTATGGATGGCATTGTGGCTCCATTAGATAAAATATGCGACTTAGCCGATAAATACGAAGCTTTAGTTATGATTGACGAATGCCATGCTACTGGCTTTATAGGTCAAAATGGTATTGGGACTCCTGAACTAAAAGATGTTTTAGGTCGAGTAGATATCATCACAGGAACATTAGGAAAAGCTCTTGGTGGTGCAATGGGTGGCTACACCACAGGTCAAAAAGATTTAATAGAACTATTAAGACAACGATCAAGACCTTATTTGTTCTCAAATTCATTAGCACCTTCTATTGTAGGTGCTTCTATCAAAGTATTTGAATTGCTCAAACGCGATAATAGTTTAAGAGACAAACTCGAAGAAAACACGAACTATTTTAAAGAAAAAATTAAAAAAGCAGGTTTTGATATAATAAATGGAGATTCAGCAATTGTTCCTGTAATGTTGTATGATGCCAAATTAGCACAACAAATGGCATCAGACTTACTTGATGAAGGCATATATGTAATTGGTTTCTTTTACCCTGTAGTCCCTAAAGGTAAAGCAAGAATAAGAGTGCAACTTTCAGCTGCACATGACAAAAAACATATCGACTCTGCGATTGATGCCTTTAAAAAGGTTGGACACAAACTAAAGCTAATATAATTTTTTAAAGAAAAAAAATATTATTATGTTTGTTAATAAGTTATAATAAATTAAATTTGCCCTTTTGAATAGTAACTAAACTCAAATAAAATGAAACATTTAAGCAAATTAGCATTCCTTCTAATATTATTTTTTGGAATGACCTCAGTACAAGCACAAGATGAAAATAATCCATGGGCTGTATTTATCGGTATTAACGCAGTAGATTTTTTCCCAACCGGTTCAGATGTAGTAACTCCAGATGGAATTGTATCCTCACCAGATTTTGGTGACGATTTATTCTTTAAAGAAGAAAATTGGAATTATGTTACTGCAGTATCAAGTATAGGTGTTACTCGATACATAGGAGAAGGTTTTAGTTTTGAAGCCTCTGCCTCTTATAATAGAATTGATAGACTAGGAGAAGTCGATACCGATGATTTAAGTTGGGTTAATCTTGACGGTACCATACAATATAATTTCAAAAACCTCATTAACGGTGCTAATTGGTTTGATCCATTTCTCGGTGTTGGTGGTGGTTATTACTGGTTAGACGAACAAGGTGCTGGCACATTTAACGCTAACTTGGGTATCAATTTTTGGCTTACTGATCAATTTGCTATCACCATTGATACTAACTACAAAACCGCATTTGAAGATAGTGATTTAGATTATTTCCAACATAGAGCAGGTGTTAAGTTCGCTTTTGGAGGTAAAGATACTGATGGCGATGGCGTTTATGATAAAAATGATGAATGTATAGACACTCCAGGCTTAGAAGAATTCAATGGTTGCCCTGACTCGGATAGTGATGGCATCCCTGATAAAGACGATTCATGTCCTGATACTCCTGGTCTTCCAGAATTTAATGGTTGTGCAGATACCGACGGTGATGGCATTGACGACACTAAAGATGAATGCCCTAACGAAGCTGGTTCAGAAGCCATGAACGGTTGCCCAGATTCTGACAACGACGGTATAGCCAACAAAGATGATGATTGTCCTAATGAAGCTGGACCATCTGCAAACGGTGGATGTCCTTGGCCAGATAGTGATGGCGATGGTGTTCTTGACAAAGATGACCAATGTCCTAATGTTGCTGGAATCATGACTAATTATGGTTGCCCTGAAGTAACAGAAGAAGTACAAAATGAACTTAATAATTATGCTAAAACTATCAACTTTGATACTGGAAAATCATCTATCTCTAAAGATTCTGAAGAAGCTCTAACAGCAATTTTAGCTATCTTAGAAGAATATCCTAACGCTAAATTTACAGTTGAAGGACACACTGACAGTGTTGGTTCTGCTAAAAATAATAAAAAACTTTCTGAAGCACGTGCACTTTCAGTTAAAGAATACTTAGTGAATAATGGTGTTGAAGAATTTAGACTATCATCTAAAGGTTACGGTGAAGAAAAACCTATTGCCTCTAATAATACCAGAAGTGGTAGAGCTAAAAACAGAAGAGTTGAAATCAACTTAGTAAAATAATTATTATTTAATATTTTTTTGAAAACCGTCTCGATTAACGAGACGGTTTTTTTATTTTTAAAAATGAAAAATACTTTCCTAAACGATTTTGTAAAATTCTATTTTAAAAACACCAAAGAACGCCTTAATGATGAACTCATCATTATGCCTAGTAAACGATCAGTCGTTGCTCTTAAACAGGCATTTATCAGTAATAAAAAGGCTGTTAGTATTCCAAAAATTATTGATATTGTAAGCTTTATCGAACAAACTTCAGATCTAAAAATTTTAAATCATCAAGAATCCATTTTAGAGTTTTATGACATCTATGCCAATCTTAAAAACAAATCCTTAAAAACTGATACTTTTGAAAATTTTTATGCTTGGGCTTCTGTGATAATAAGCGATTTTAATGAATTAGACCGAAATTTAGTCGATACCACCAAATTTTTTGAACACCATAAAGCCTTAAAAACCTTAAACTATTTTGGAGTTGAAAAAACTAAATTAATACAATCTTATATTGCTTTTTGGGAAAGTTTGCCACATTATTATAATTCATTTAAATCTCATCTCCTTAAATCTAACCAAGCATATCAAGGTCTAGCTTATCGCAAATGTTTTGAAAATATTTCAGCATTTATATCCAAAAATAATCAACCCATCACATTTTTAGGATTCAATGCTTTAAATAAAGCCGAAGAGCAAATTTTTGAATATTGTCTTAAAAACACGCCCACCAAAATAATTTGGGATATTGATCAATCTTTTCTTGATGAAAAACAACATCCGTCTAATACATTTATTAGTAATTATCAAAAAAAATGGGTGAAGTATAAAAATAAACTTATAGTTTTTAAATCAAATCACTTCTCACAACCAAAAGACATTAATGTGCTGTCTTCACCCAAACATATCGGTCAAGCTAAAATTGTTTCTGCTATTCTCAACAACTTAGATGAAAATGAAATAGAAAACACCGCCATAGTTTTGAATGATGAAGATTTGTTAAATCCCATTTTGAACAGCATCCCAAAATCAATTAAAAATGTGAATATCACAATGGGATTTCCTTTGTCTAAATCTGCCTTATCAAGTTTTTTTAACACCATAGTGAGTCATCAAAATCATTCTGCAAAAAATATTAGCTATCAGCATTTAAAAAACATACTCAACCATCCTATTTTTAATCAAACCACTTATGATGATAGGTTTAAGATATTAAGTCAATTTGAAAAACAAAATCTAATCAACATCGATGTTGATGAGCTATTAAGTTTGAATATTCAAAACAACGAAATAAAACTTCTTTTAAAAAATTTAAAAAAATACAACAACCCTCAACTTTTTACAAAAAACATACTAAAATTTATAGATGAAATATTTTCTCGTCAAGAACATGCAGCAAAAACAGAGTTTGTGGACTATCAAAATTTGTTTTTGAAATTACAATCTATACTTGAAAGCTTTACTGACTTAAATTTTGCATCCTTTACTCTGCTTTTTCAAAATTTAGAACAATCTGAAAAACTAAACTTTAAAGGCTCAAAATCTAAAGGCTTGCAAATTATGGGAATGTTAGAATCAAGATTGTTAGACTTTGATAACGTCATCCTAACTTCTGTGAATGAAGGTATTTTACCAGCTGGTAAAACCGACAACAGCTATATTACATACAATCTAAAAAAACAATACAACTTACCAACTCATACTGAAAAAGACGCTATTTATGCTTATCATTTTTTTCGATTAATGCAACGATCAAAAAAATGTTATTTGATATACGACAATGACCAATCGGGTTTTAATAAAGGCGAAAAAAGCCGATTTATAAACTATTTACAGATTTTTAAATCACCAAATCATAGATTTACTGAAAATCAGTATTCACTTTCTACAAAACTACAACAAAAAGAACCCCTTGAAATTTATAAAACACCAGAAATAATATTGAAACTCAATGAAATCTGTGAAAATGGTCTTTCTCCAACAGCTTTGACGACTTACGTTTTAAATCCGATATTGTTTTACAAACAATACGTTCTATGCGTTAAAGAAATTGACCAAATCGATGAAGTGATAAATCCTAAAGATTTCGGAACTGTTATACATCGATGCATAGAAACATTTTATAAAACACCAAACTCAACACTTTCTGAAGATCTTTTGAATGAGATATCAAAAAAAATTCCTGAAATATTAACTTTAAACTTCACAAAAATCTATGCTAAAAATGCCCATCATTCTGGACAAAATCTTATACAATTTGAAACTGCTAAAGCTTATTTAAATAGATTTATCAGCAAAGAAAAACAAGACATAAAAAAAAATACAATTAAAATCATAGAAATTGAAAAATCTATTGAAACACTATTTTATACTGATCATCACCGTGTTAAGCTCAAAGGACAAATAGATCGTATTGATATATGTGATGACACCTTGCGTATTATAGATTTAAAAACTGGTAATGTAAAACCTAGCGATTTAAAATTTAATGATTTTAACCAACTCATTTCAGACTATGATTATGCTAAAGCATTTCAAATTTTGTTTTATACTTTAGTTTATTCTAAAAACTTTGATGTTGAAATTATGAAAGCTGGAATAATCAGTTTTAAAAATTTAAACCAATGGTTTATGCCTCTAACCTATGATGGCAAAAATTCAATTGACCAAACAATATTAGATGAATTTGAAAACTATTTAGCTCAACTTATCGATGAAATATTAAATCCTAATATTCCTTTTAAAGAAAAAGATGTTAATTTTGAGTCATGATTTGGACACCCAAAACAACACCTAATACTACAGAAGTTAATGCCCTTGTTGAAGGCTTAAAGGTTTCAAGGTCTATTGCAACTTTATTAGCCCAAAGAGGTATCACAAATTTTGAGGAAGCTAAAGCTTTTTTTAGACCAGATTTATCTCAATTGCACAATCCTTTTTTAATGAAAGGCATGGAAAATGCCGTTAATAGAATAAATCAAGCTTTTCAAAACAAAGAAAACATCCTTGTTTATGGCGATTATGACGTTGATGGCACCACTAGTGTAGCTTTGGTTTATAGTTATTTAAAACCTTTTCATAACCAAACTAATGCTTACATTCCAGATCGCTACAAAGAAGGCTACGGTCTTTCTATAGCTGGTATTGATTATGCAAAATCAAAAAACATTAGCTTGATCATTTGCTTAGATTGTGGCATAAAAGCCATAGAAAAAGTGGATTATGCCAATTCTCTCGGTATTGATATCATTATTTGTGATCACCATAGACCAGGTCAAAACATTCCTAAAGCTATAGCTGTTTTAGACCCCAAACAAAACGATTGCCATTATCCATTTGATGAACTTTGTGGCTGTGGCATTGGATTCAAATTAATTCAAGCTTTACATCAAAACGCAAACAAAAATTTTAAAGATTTAATACCATATTTGGATTTAGTAGCAACAGCTATTGGGTCAGATATTGTTCCTATCACTGGCGAAAACAGAATCTTGGCTTATCACGGTCTTCAAGTTTTAAATAAAAACCCAAGACCTGGCTTTAAAGCAATTATGAACATTGCCAAAAAAGATGAGTTGACTATTACAGATGTCGTTTTTATCATAGGTCCGCGTATCAATCTTGCAGGCAGAATGGAACACGGTTTACACGCTGTAAATTTGTTGACAGAAACCGATTTGGTAGAAGCTCAAGAAAAGGCGAAAACCATTAATGATTATAACTTAGAACGACGCTATACTGACAAAACTATCACTGAAGAAGCCTTAGAACAAATTAAATACTTAAAAGAAGAAGACCGAAAAACTACAGTGGTTTATCACGAGTCTTGGCATAAAGGTGTGATAGGCATTGTAGCCTCTCGACTTACCGAAACCTATTACAGACCAACTTTAGTCTTTACAAAAAGTGGCGACTATTTATCAGCTTCTGCAAGATCTGTTTATGGTTTTGATATTTACAACGCACTCGAAGCCAGCTCAGAATTTATAGAACAATTTGGAGGACATAAATACGCCGCAGGTCTAACCATAAAAGAAGAAAACTACAAAATCTTTAAGCAAAAATTTAACGACGTGGTTTCAGAGCAAATTGAAGATCATCAACTTATCAAGCGACTGGTCTATGATATTGAACTTGATTTAAAAGATATTACCCCAAAATTTTTTAGAATTATCAAACAATTTGCACCATTTGGTCCAGGAAATATGAAACCTGTTTTTAGATTTAATGGTTTACAAGATACTGGTTTTGCAAAAGCTGTTGGAAAAGAAAAGGAACATCTAAAATGTAAATTGTTTAAAAACAAAAACCCTTTTAAAATTGATGGTATAGGTTTTAATTTAGGACAAAAATTAAAATATTTAAATCAAAAATCAAAAGTTGATGTACTCGCAACAATAGATGAAAATGAGTGGAATAATCAAATAAGTTTACAGCTCAAAATCAAAGATTTAAAACCACATACCCAAAATGCTTAATCAAAAATCAGTAATTTCGTTTTAGAAAAAGTTTGATTTATGCTTGAAGATATTTTTTCAGCCATTCCCTTAGGATTATTTTTAGCATTTATGCTTGGTCCTGTTTTTTTTGTGTTATTAGAAACCGGCGCAATAAAAGGTTTTAGGGCGACTTTATCTTTTGATATTGGCGTATTGATAGCCGATGCTTTCTTTCTAATCATAGCTTATTTTGGCACCAATCCTTTACTAAACAGACTAAAAGACGACCCAGCACTTTACATTTTTGGCGGAACGGTTTTGCTGACCTATGGCATCATCACATTTATAAAAATTAGACGCACAACAATAACACCTGCAACTTTTGAATTCCAAAAGCTCAAAAACAGCGACTATATTCACATTGCAGTCAAAGGATTTTTGCTCAATTTTATCAATATTGGGGTTTTAGGGTTTTGGCTTGGCTTAATCATTATTTTTGGACCAAGTCTTGATATGCGACCCTTTAGATTGATCACGTTTTTTTCTACAATTTTGATAACTTACTTAGTCGTTGATATTTTTAAAATTTTACTGGCTAAAACTTTAAAACACAAACTCACACCAACTCGAATTGCAGTTTCTAAAAAAATTATAAGTATCCTTATTATTACTTTTGGGGTTATTCTTGTTTTAAGAGGCATCGTCCCAAAGCAAGTTTCAATAATAGAGCAAGAAGTAGAAGACAGAATTCATATAGAAACAGATTCTTTATAAAAGCAAATTTAGATAAAAGTAACTTAATCTATTGTTTCTATCAGTTTATGGTAGATACTTTCGTATTAGTTGTAGTATTTTTGTTATTTTAGTTTTAATTTAAAACCTTATCAAACTTTTAAAATTTATTTGCAGTTAATAGTTTTTTTATGACAATTCATCAACGCCTAAATTTTTTCATAAAAACCCGACAACACACCGAAAAAATCTGTAAACCTTTAAAAACAGAAGATTACGTTGTGCAAACCGTCGTTGATGTCTCGCCACCAAAATGGCATCTCGGCCATACCACTTGGTTTTTTGAAGAGTTTGTTTTAAAAACTCATCTTAATAATTATCAAATATTTCACCACGATTTTGCCTTTGTTTTTAATTCTTACTACGAAAGTGTAGGCGATAAAGTGATGAGAACCAACCGTGGTAATCTTTCCAGACCAAGTGTTGATAAAATCTATGACTATCGTAAATATGTCAACAAACATATGCAGCAATTGCTCGATTCACCTATTGATGATGAGTTGTGGAAAGTTATAGAAATTGGCATTCATCACGAAAAACAACATCAAGAACTCTTACTGACCGATATTAAATATATCCTTGGTCATAACCCGTTGTTTCCTGTTTATGACGAAACATTTAAAGAATTAAAAATTGAAACACAAAACCAAAACTGGATTGACATCAAAGAAGGTTTGTATGAAATTGGTCATAATAGCGACAGTTTTTGTTATGATAATGAGTTGGGGCGACACCAAGTTTATCTTGAAGATTTTAAAATCAGTAATCGTTTGGTGACCAATGCAGAATATTTAGAATTTATTGAAGATGGTGGCTACGATCAAGTTTTGCTTTGGCATGCCGAAGCTTGGGACTGGCTTCAACAAAACGATATTGCATCTCCAAAATATTGGCATTTCATCGATGGACAATGGATGAGATACAGTTTATCTGGATTACAAAAACTTAATTTGAAAGAACCATTAAGCCATATTTCTTACTACGAAGCATTCGCCTTTGCACAATGGAAAGCTATGCGTTTACCAACTGAGTTTGAATGGGAAGTTGCCCAAGCTCACTTTGATTGGGGACAAGCTTGGGAATGGACAGAAAGTGCTTATCTGCCTTATCCTAAATACCAAAAAGCAGAAGGTGCTTTGGGCGAATATAATGGCAAATTTATGGTCAACCAAAAAGTGCTGAGAGGAAAATCTATTGCAACACCACCACAACATAGCAGGTCAAGCTATCGCAATTTTTTTCACCCGCAACTCAGATGGCAGTTTAATGCTGTGAGGTTAGTAAAATCATAACGACACAAGGTAAAAATTTATATGAAAAAGATACAAACGCAATTTGAAAAAGACGTCATCAAAGGTTTAACAGATTACCCGAAACATTTACCGTCAAAATATATTTATGACCAACGTGGCGATAAGCTATTTCAAGAGATCATGGCGATGCCAGAATATTATCTCACCAACTGCGAGTTTGATATACTGAGTTTACATAAAACTGAAATTTGCGAAGCTTTTTCTCACGACAAAGGCTTCGACCTCATCGAACTCGGAGCTGGAGATGGCAAAAAAACCAAAATTCTTTTAAAAGAATTGGTAGCCAAAAATTATGATTTTGATTATCTCCCTATCGATATCAGTCAAAATGTGTTAGACGAATTGACTGCGACTCTAAAACACGAAATTCCAGAAGCCAAAGTTCAAGCCAAACAAGGAACTTATTTTGATGTGCTCTCTGAATTAGACCAATACCGCGACCGTAAAAAAGTGATTTTATTTCTCGGCTCTAATATTGGCAATTTGTTGCATAAAGATGCTATTGAATTTTTAAAAAAAATACAAGAGAATATGCACGATGATGATGTTTTATTTATGGGATTTGATCAAAAAAAACACCCGCAAACTATTCTGAATGCCTATAATGACGATACAAAAATCACCGAACAATTCAATAAAAACATTCTAAGGCGTATCAATCGTGAGTTTGATGCCAACTTTGATTTAGATCAATTTATGCAATGGGAAACTTATAACCCAGAAACAGGAACGGCTTTAAGCTATTTGGTCAGCTTAAAAGAACAATTTGTCAATATCAACAATCTCGACTTAAATATTAAGTTTGACGCTTGGGAAAGTATTCACGTTGAAATTTCACAAAAATACGACGATGCCGTTGTAGAATGGCTATCCGCACAATCTGGCTTAAAACCCATAAAAACTTTTTTAGACCAAAAAGGTTATTACAAAAACTATATTTTTAAGGCAACGAAATAGGGGGATAATTTATTTTTAAAAAACCCCAAAAAATATATTTAAAAGATTAAATTTGTAACCATTGTATAAGCTTTAATAAGATGGTTATAAAAGATTATTATTCACTTAATGAAACTGCTAAAATTGTTGGTAAAAGTAAAACCACATTAAGACGTTGGGATAAAGAAGGTATTCTTAACGCAGTTAGAGAGCCAGTTTCCAATTATAGAATGTATAAAAAAACAGATGTCCAAAACCTTCTCGGACAACTGTTTGATGAAATTGAAAACGAAACTGTTTCAAACTACACTGAAGCTGATAATCAATACAAAGTTTTAGAATTATTTGCTGGCGCTGGTGGTTTGGCTTTAGGACTTGAAAGAGCGGGTTTAAAGTGTGCGACTTTAAATGAAATCGACAAATGGGCTTGTCAAACCCTTAGGCAAAACAGACCAAGTTGGGAAGTCTATGAAGGTGATATTAAAAACTACGGTTTTGATGATTTAAAAAACAAAATAGACGTGGTTACAGGTGGTTTTCCTTGTCAAGCTTTTAGCTATGCAGGGAAAAAATTAGGACTTAAAGATGCAAGAGGAACTTTGTTTTATGAATTTGCAAGAATTGTCAATAATCTTAAACCAGCCATTTGTATAGGCGAAAATGTTCGGGGACTTTTAAGTCACGACAAAGGCAATACACTTCAGGGTATGATATCTATTTTAGACGAAATCGGATATAATGTTGTTCCTGTTCAAGTTTTAAAAGCTGTTCAATATCGAGTGCCTCAAAAACGAGAAAGGTTAATTATGGTTGGTATAAGAAAAGATATTGATGTTGAATACAGATATCCTAAACCACATCATAAAACGTATACACTAAAAGATGCCTTAAAAAAAAGCGACTTATTTAGCTGTGACGTTCCAAAATCTGACGGAGCAAAATATCCCGAGCACAAGAAAAAAGTATTAGACTTAATTCCACCAAAAGGTTACTGGAGAGATTTGCCCTTAGATTTGCAAAAGTCGTATATGGGTAAAAGTTTTTATCTTGGTGGTGGCAAAACAGGAATGGCAAGGAGAATAGGTTGGGATGAACCGTCATTAACCTTGACTTGTTGTCCTGCCCAGAAACAAACAGAAAGATGTCATCCAGATGAAACCAGACCTTTTACGGTTAGAGAATACGCTCGAATTCAAACTTTTCCAGATCAATGGGAATTTGCAGGCTCTACTGCTCAACAATATAAACAAATCGGAAATGCCGTTCCAGTCAATCTTGCGGAAGAATTAGGATATACTATTATTAAGTTTTTGAATACATACTATAAATCATTAAAACCTGAATAGTATCCATAATTTTCTGATGTTATTTGGTTTAATATTGAACGTTTAGATATTTTAATGTCATTTTCAATTTCTTCTAATGCAGAGTTTTCTGATTGCGTTTCTTTTGATTTTAAATGATTTAAATAGTCATCAATAGCTATAGGTAAAATTTTATATAAGTCAAAAAATGCCGTTTTGTTACCAGTTAATAATTCATAAAATTGATCTCCAGAAATTTTATAAACTCTACTATGGCTATATTCTTTTCCGTTAATGTCACCTTTCCAATGCTCATTAAAACTACTTTTAGCTAAAATTTGAACCCAATAACATTTTGCCTTTTTATAGTCATCTGCATATCTGGATAATTTTTGAAATAAAGCTTCAGACGAACTACTATTCATTGTGTTGTGTTTATTTTTGATGTCAGCAAAAAGTGTATTATCTTTTGCTTTTATATCAAATCCACTTAGTTTGCCAAGCTCATATCCCTTTATACCACTAAGTATATTTTCGTGAAAAGTACCAATCGAATTATTAATAGATTTATCAATTTGTCTTAAAATTTCATTTTCAATAAGGGTTTTCTCATTAAGTTTATTGAACTTACTATCAAAAGTTAATTTGATGGTATCAATTTTATTGTTGTAGAATTTCTTTTTTGTAACTTTTTTCTTTGCTTTTAAATATGAATGATGCAACTCTTTGATACAATAAAACAAGTGTTCATCTGAAATAAAATCAACATAGTTTTGCATAAGTAAATTTTTAAGTATTTAAATTTAATCAAACTTTTCTATAATTTCCCAAACCCAAACCCATTTTCTAAAAGGGTTTCAATAGCTTTTGACAACACCTTTTGCAAAGTGTCAAAAGCTTTGATGTTGTCGTGGCAAACTATAATACTGCCAGAAGTGGTGTTGTTGATGATGTTATCATATACTTTTTGGTGGGGCAATTTAGAACTATAATCTTTACTCAAAACAGACCACATTATCACATCATAGTCCAAGTTGAGAACGGCTTTTGATTGTGCCGATGTCATTTTACCATAAGGCGGTCGAAATAAAGACGTGTTGACCCCAAATTCATTGATGATCTTTTGAGTATTTTGGATGTTATCAAGATATTTTTCTGTCGTGGTTTTCCAACCTTTTAGATGGTTGTAAGTATGATTTCCAATACTGTGATTTTGTTTTAAAATTTCTTTGAAAATCTCAGGGTGTTTATCAATATTTTCTCCTACACAAAAAAACGTGGCTGGAATTTGATATTGTTTTAAAACATCCAAAACCCAAGGTGTAACTTCGGGAATTGGTCCATCATCAAAAGTTAAATAAATACGTTTTTCAGTATTGGGTTTTTCCCAAATATAATTATTAAAATAGCGACTTACTAAAGCCGGTGTTTTAGCAGGTATCATTCCGGTTGTTCAGGTATTGTATCTGTTTGAGAAGAATCTCCCGAGTTTAAAAGTTTATTCATCAAATCTTCTTTAGACGGCGTTTCTTCAAGTTGATTGCCATAATCAAAAAGTTCTAAATACGAATTAAAGGTTTCAGCTTCTTTTTGCATCATTTCATCGTCTTGAACGTAAATCAACATATCCACTAACGAACGGTAACGCTGTATTTCGGTTGAAATCTCTTCAGCCAATTGACTTTGTCTATCATAGTTTAGGCTACTAAAATACCTGAGTTTTTCTTGATATTTTTTGGCGACATCTTGCCATATAGCTCTGGCTTTTTCAGTCTTATCTATTTTGTAATAAACTTCAATAATCGGATTGAGTAATGTGTAATATCCAAAGTATTTTACAGGCATTTTTTCCATAGCCAAATCCAGAACATTTTCAGCTTTTTCATATTTCTTCTCTTTAGCTAATGAATCTGCCAATCTTGCCATATTACTTCGGTAAGTAATCGAGTTTCTTCGGGTTTCGGTATCGTAATAAATATTGTCTTTGCCACTATTTTTCCAATCCCAATTCATTACGATGTCATACATTTTTTCAGTATCAATTCTACCCATATCCACATCGGTTTTAGGGTTGAAATCGGTTTTTATCGGGACAAGTTTATAGCAAACGCCATCGAGTTGCAAGTAATCTTTCATCCAAAGAAAATCCGCACTGTCATAACTTCCACCAGTGAAATAAATAGGGCGTTTCCATTCTGTATTTGCCAAAACATCAAGCATCAATAATCGATGTTTATAAACCAACGAACCTGGAATTTTTATCACAATTTCATCAACAATCTTATCAAGATCTTTAGCTTTGACAATTCCAGAATTTATTGCATTTTTTTTGTTGACAGGAATTCTGATGTGTTTAGTAGGAAAGGTATTCACCCATTGACCGCTTTGTAATTCAGCTTTGGTGCGTTTATCATCTAATTTTATAAATTTTATCCAAGTATCAATATCTAAAGTATCGGGATAATTTTTATTTTCATTAAACCAAACAGCTTCATTGGTGCCATAGCTGTAGTCTTCGTGTTCCAAATAGGTTTTTAGTGGATCGCTTTTGTAAGCTTTTCGTCGCATTTGGTCAATATACCAATCCGTGGCAAAAAGTTGCGTATTCACCACGCGAACATCGGTGCGGTAACCCAAAATCTCTTGAGCAAACCACAGTGCAAAAGTATCATTATCTCCAATGGTAAATAAAATGGCGTTTTCGTCAACCGAATCCAGATATTTTTTAGCCATCGTCAAAGCTGAATAGCGGTTAGAACGGTCGTGGTCATCCCAATTTTCACTCGCCATCAGCACAGGTGCGACCAAAAGACAAACCACACTGACTAAAGGCACAAGAATTTTAGATGACAAATATTGCCTAAAACTATCGTAAATGCTAAATACGCCAAAGCCAATCCACATACAATACACATAAAACGAGCCCACCAAAGCATAATCGCGCTCACGTGGTTCAAACGGACGTTCATTGAGATAAATTTTTAAAGCAATACTTGTAAACAAAAAGAAAACCAGTAATATCCAAAACGACTTTTTATCTTTTTGATAATGGAACAATAAACCAATAATTCCTAAAATCAATGGTAAAAAGAAATACGTATTTCTCGCTTTATTGGTTTTCATATCAGTGGTCAATTCATCTTGATTGCCCAATCGCCATTCGTCAATAAAATTGATACCACTGATCCAATTGCCATTCAAATCTGTGCCTTGACCTTGAATATCGTTTTGTCGGCCAGCAAAATTCCACATAAAATACCGCCAATACATATACATAAATTGGTGCTCAATCATATATGAAAAGTTAGCAAACGCCGATGGTTTTTCAACATCGAGATACGGAGCAAAATCTTTTAAAAAAGAAATATAACCTTCAGCGCCAATTTTACCATCATCATAATCCTTTCTGAATTGATTTACAATTTGCGTCAATTCTTCACTGCCTTGATAATCGGGTTTTATGGTAAACTCAATAGGACCCGTATAAGCTAAGTAATTTTTAGCATGTTCAAAACTCCACATCCTTGGCAAAAAAGTTTTATGCTTGCTGTTCGGGTTTTGTTTTGCGTTTTTATAATCATTTACAATCACATATTTGCCAAGTTCCTCATCTCGCTCATACTTAGGTTCTTCATCAGAATAAGGGTTGTCTGGGTCAAGTCCAGCAAACATATCTGTAAATTGTGGTCCGTAAAACAATTTCACCTCAGGATATTGATCCCGATTATAGTAAGCCAAAAGCGCTTGTGCACTACTCGGATTGTTTTCGTTGATGGTCGTACCCGCATTGGCACGTATAGGCAACATAATCCAACTTGAGAAACCTATGAAAATAAACAGAATACTCAACACCACTGAATTAATCACTGGATAACCTTTTTGCCGCGTAAATTTTAAAGCAAAAATGAAAAAAGCAATGACCACCAAACCAGCTATGACAGTCCCAGAGTGAAAAGGCAAGCCAACAGTATTCACAAAAAACAACTCAGATTTAGCAAAAAATGTCAAACTATAAGGCAGTAGAAACTTAAATATAAACATCAAAGCCCCTAAGATAATCAGACTTGACACCACAAAGTTTTTAATCGTAATAGTTTTTGTGTTTTTAAAATAATACATATATCCAATCGCAGGAATAGTCAGCAATCCCATAAAATGCACCCCAAAAGACAAACCGACAATAAAGCTGATCAAAATCAACCAACGGTTGCCACGCGGTTTGTGCATATCGCGTTCCCAAAGCAAACCCACATAAAACAGAATAGACATAATGCACGACGCCATAGCATACACTTCGGCTTCAACTGAATTAAACCAAAAACTATCAGAAAAAGTTAAGCTCAAAGCCCCAATAAACGCGACACTCAAAACCATAATTTGTCTGCTCACAGTAGCATTTTCTAAGTCAGGATATATTTTTCTAAACAACAAAACCACACTCCAAAACATAAACAACACCGCAAAAGCCGCCGAAAGTCCAGACATAAAGTTAATCATCAATGCAATTTGAGATGCTTCAGGTGCGAAGATAGAAAACACTGCACCCAACATTTGATAAAGCGGTGCACCTGGCGGATGACCCACCTGCAATTTTGAAGAGGTTGCTATATATTCACCCGCATCCCAAAAGCTCAAAGTCGGTTCAAGCGTCATCGAATAAGTTACCAATGCTATGGCAAAAGCCAACCAAGCTACAATTTTATTCCATTTACTAAAATTAAATCCACTCATCTATCTCTGATTGATTTGAAGTTGCTAAAATAATAATTTTAAAACCTTGACCCATAAATTTATAGGATATTCCAAAATATACTTTGGCAAGCTTGTAAGTCTTTAGGGCTGGTAGCTGGGTTATCCGCTATATTCTCGCACAATGTGAGAGATGCCACTACTCTTGTGTTGATAAATATTTTATTTATTGAATTTCATCAGAAACCCCTGCTTGAACCCAACACAAAAGGCAAAACTTAAATTTTAAAAATTCACAAAACCCTAACGATTAAAGCAGAAAAACAATAAACTTCAAATGATAAAATTTCTTTAAAATTTGCTCGTATAAGCCATTTCAAAACCTTTTTGATAAATTATGATTTATAATTGTAACAAATTTGTATTTTTAACACTTATACAATAATGAATCTAAAATTAATCAAAATGAAAAAACAAGTAATCATCAGTATGTTGATGAGTCTATTTGTCGCCGTTAGTTTTGCACAAAAAATAGACTACGAAACTTATCAACTCTCAAATGGTCTTGATGTTATTTTGCATCAAGATAATTCTGCCCCAGTTGTCACCGTTGGTGTGATGTATCACGTTGGTGCCAAAGACGAATCACCAGGCAGAACTGGTTTCGCTCACTTTTTTGAGCATTTACTATTTGAAGGTACCAAAAACATTGAAAGAGGAAAATGGTTTGACATTGTCTCTGCCAATGGCGGAAGAAACAACGCCAATACCACGCAAGACAGAACTTACTACTACGAAACTCTCCCTTCAAATGCCTTAGAACTTGGCTTATGGATGGAATCTGAACGTATGCTTCATCCCGTAATTAATCAAGTTGGGGTCGATACTCAAAATGAAGTGGTCAAAGAAGAAAAAAGAACCCGTATTGACAATGCACCTTACGGCAAAATTGCCTACTCAACTGGTGTTAACAAACACTTATTCAAAAAACACCCTTACAAAAATTCCGTGATAGGAACGATGGATGATTTGGATGCCGCCAAACTTGAAGAATTTAAAGCTTTCTTTGACAAATATTATGACTCAAATAATGCAACTCTTGTTGTTGCTGGTGATATCAAAATTGGCGAAACCATTAAATTGATCAAAAATTATTTTGGAACCATCCCTTCAAAACCAGAAATTGAACGTGTCAATATTAAAGAAGACCCTATTCAACATAAAATTGAAGTTACTGAATATGATAGTAACATTCAAATCCCTTTAAAAGCATTTGTTTACAGAACACCTTCTATGAAAGATAGAGATGCTTATGTTTTAGATATGATATCACAACTACTTTCTGGAGGCAAAACTTCAAGACTCTATAAAAGAATGGTCGATGATGACAAAATTGCTCTTCAAGTTTTAGCTTTTGCTCGATCTATGGAAGATTACGGCACCTATCTAATTGCAGATTACCAATGGGCGACAATTCTTTAGATAAATTGACCACGGTTATGGATGAAGAAATAGAAAAACTAAAAACCGAATTGATTTCAGAAAGAGAACTCGAAAAATTACAAAACACTTTTGAAAACAGATTTGTAAGCTCAAACAGCTCGGTTCAAGGTATTGCAAGATCATTAGCCACATATCACACCCTTTATGGCGATGCGAGTTTGATTAACAATGAAATTGATATCTACAAAAGTATAACCAGAGAAGAAATCAAAGAAGTAGCCAACAAATATCTTCAAGAAGACAAACGTTTAGAAATAGACTATTTACCAGAAAACGACAATTAAAAATATATAATTATGAAATTCAAATTTAGCTACCTATTGCTATTATGTTTTGTAACAACAGGTCTTGTTGCACAAATAGATAGAACCCAAATGCCAAAACCAGGTCCAGCACCTGAAATCAATCTTGGCGAACCAGATACATTTGAAATGAGTAACGGTCTTGAAGTTTTGGTTGTAGAAGACCATAAACTGCCAAGGGTTTCTGTAAGATTGGTCATTGATAACAAACCACACCGTGTTGAAAAACCTGGAGTTGAAGACTTAACTTCTGCTTTGCTTGGTACAGGAACCAAAAACTTAAGCAAAGATGAATACAACGAAGAAATAGAATTTCTCGGGGCTAATGTAAGTTTGGGAGCAGAATATGCCTATGCTAGCTCGCTCAAAAAATACTTCCCACGTGTGTTTGAATTGATGGCAGATGGAGCTTTAAACCCTGTTTTTACACAAGAAGAATTTGACTCTGAAAAAAATAAACTCATCGAAAGTTTAAAAGCCAATGCCAAAAATGTGGGTGCAATTGCCAGTCGTGTAAGCTCAGTTTTAGCTTACTCAACAAATCACCCATACGGGCAATATACAACTGAAGAAAGTGTTGAAAAAATAACATTACAAGATGTTCAGAACTACTATCAAAACTATTTTGTTCCAGGAAATGCATACATGGCATTTGTTGGTGATATAAATAAAAAAGAAGCAAAAAAGTTAGTCAATAAATATTTTAAAAATTGGAAAGCAGAAACAGCACCAGAATTTTCTTTGCCACAACCAAGAAAAGCACAATTCAGACAAATTGATTTTGTCAATATGCCTAATGCCGTGCAAAGTGAAATCATCGCTCAAAACACAGTTGATTTAAAAATGTCAGATAAGGACTATTTTCCTGTTTTGGTGGCTAATCAAATTTTGGGTGGCGACTTTGGCAGTTATCTAAACATGAATTTAAGAGAAGATAAAGGTTATACTTATGGTGCAAGATCAAGTATTGGTGCAGACCGTTATGCCTCTCGTTTTAGGGCTTCAGTTAGTGTAAGAAACGAAGTAACAGATTCTGCTGTGGTTGAAATCCTCAAGGAAATTAAACGCATCAGAACAGAACTTGTTGATGCTCAAAAACTTGAAGATACTAAGAAAAAATTTGCTGGTAACTTTGTTTTAAAACTTGAGCAACCTTCAACGGTAGCTAATTATGCTTTAAACATAAGAACAGAAAAACTTCCTGAAGATTTTTATAAAACCTATTTGCAAAAAATCAATGCAGTTACTAAAGAAGATATCAAACGTGTGGCGACAAAATATTTTGATATCGATCATTTGCAAATTGTCGTTGCAGGTAAAGGCTCAGAAGTTGTTGAAAATCTTGAAAAAATTAAGTTTGAAGGTAAAACTGTTCCAGTATTGTATTACGACAAATACGGTAACAAAATCGATAAGCCTGAATTTAATAAACCGTTGCCAAAAGGCGTAACTGTTCAAACTGTATTTGACGATTATATCAAAGCTATTGGTGGTAAACAGAAAGTTAAAGCGATTGATAATTTGACAATGAAAGGAACTATGTCTGCTGGACCACAAACCTTAAACATAGAAATGGTGTCAACTGCCAAAGATCAAGTCTATTTTGAGCTTGGAATGTCAGGTATGGTAATGAGCAAAATGGTGATTAATGGTGATAGAGGATACAATGCAGGTCAAGGTCAAAAGAAAGATATGACTCCTGAAGAAGTCAAAGAAAATTTAAAGACTTCAAGTTTGTTTCCAGAACTCAAAGCTCCAAACAACTTAGAACTTATAGGAATTGAATCTACCGATAACGGTGATGCTTATGTAGTTAAAATTTCTGATAAAACTAAAACGTATTATAGTGTAAAAACAGGTTTAAAAATAAAAGATGTTTCAGTTGAAGAGCAAATGGGGCAAACTTTTGAGTCAACGGTTAAATACCAAGACTACAAGCCAGTTGAAGGCGTCCTAATTCCACATAGTATGACACAATCTGTAGGGCCACAAAACTTTGATATCAAATTTACTGAAATCAAGGTTAATCAAGACATTCCTGAATCTAAATTTCAATAAACAATTTCTTAGCTTAATTGTAAAAACCTCGCCAAACTTTTGGTGGGGTTTTTTGTTTTTTCAAAGGTCTAAACATGGATGTATTCGTCTTAGCTTTAAGAGTGAAAATAAGCTTATCAGAATAATAATGATGGCCTGTATTTTGAGTTGACAAAAATGCAGTCAGACAATCCAACACAACTTGGAGTGAAAGCAATACAATTTTACTTGCTTTAGCCATTACAGTTTTTTGAAAACTACTTCGATAACCTATCGTCTATCTACTGCTGACATAAATAACATGAGTTTGATTTAAGTAACTAATTAAATAAAACCGTCAAATTGAGTAATTTTTCGGAGTAAAACGAAGAATCCTGAAATTTGTCAAGAGTATCGAAATTAGGCTATATGATGAAAATACAAGTGTTATTCTTTATCTTTGAGATTAAAAAAGTCATTATATGTTATTAGTCGAACCAAAGTTAAGTTAAAAGTTGAAATTATTATTCTTCACCTAAAATTTCATCAACTTTTTGTCTAAGGACATTTCCTCTTAAGTTTTTGGCAACAATCACGCCATTTTCATCAATTAAAAACGTGGCAGGAATAGACCTTACGCCCCATTCTTTAGCGATAGGCTCATTCCAATATTTGAGGTTTGAAATATGATACCAATCCATTTTATCATCCTTAATTGCCTTTTCCCAACTACTTTTGTTTTTATCTAAAGACACGCTTATAATAGAGAAACCTTTGTCCTTGTAATCATTGTAAACACTCACAACATTTGGGTTTTCCATACGACAAGGTTTACACCAAGACGCCCAAAAATCAATTAAAGTAAGTTTGCCCATAGCGTCTTTTAAAGATAAAACATCGCCACCTGGTGTTGGAGCTTCAAACATTTCAACTTTGGCACCAATATCAGTTTTAGACATTTTAGCAATATTTTCCGCCAGAAGTTTACCTAATGTATGATCTTTTACCTCGTCAGAAAAACTATTGTAAATAGATTTAATGTCTGAATTTGGTAATTTTTTACTCGACATTAAATCTGATAAAGCCAAAGCGACCACTATTGAATTTGGATTTGATTCTGCCATTTTTTTTCTAAAAGCAATGTCTTGGTCTTGAAGAAGCTTTTGTTTTTTTCTTAAGCTATTTAAAGTTTCACGGTCTTGATTCATCATGGCTTTACGCATATCTTGACCTAATTTATTCATAGCATTGGCTGAAGCTTTCAATGTATCCATATAAGTCATTAAAAGTTCATTGTGCTTTCCACCCATGATTTTTGAGCTTCTTAGGCTATCTTTATACAAAACAGCCTCGATTGATTCGTCTTCATTTACAAAAAATAAATTGCTGTTAACGCCTTCTATCGTAAACATGTTGAGTTGTTGTGGCTCTCCTTCTTCTAAATCTAAAGAAAATTGACCGTTCATCACTTCTACAGTATCCACAGGCACAGGTTGATTGTTTTCTCCTAATTTAGAAAAATATACTTTTGTGCTATCCTTAACACCATCTATCTGAGCTGTAAAATCTGCTTTTTTACTTTGACAGGCAACAACCATAAGTATTGAAAATACACTTAAAACTAATCCTTTCATATTCTAAAAATTTTATTACAAAAATAAATAATGAAAAATATAAAACTGACTTAATCTTATAATATATTGTTAATTTGTAGTTTAACTCTATGAAACTACTCCCAAAAATTTGATTAATTTTAAAACTATTTTTTTAGAAACAAGAAGAAAATTCACATCAGAATCCAAAGTAAAAATAGCCATTGAAACTTTAAAAAAATCGAGATTTTATCGTAACTATCAAATGTTTTATATTCATGCTAATCAAATCTGCTGACTTCCACAAATTAACAACCAAAATTAAAAAGAGTAGAGATTTGCCTATGCTCATCTGTTAATATCAATATTTTTTTTAATTTTTCTTAGGTGTTGTAATATCAATTCCAAAGATGCTATGTGTGATTTCAATTACTTTTTCAGGCGATAAGTCTGATTTCTTTTCTTTCAGCTGTCTTTCTAACTCTTTGTTCACCTTATATGCTATAAAATTCAAGCAGACATGAATCTCTATTCTTCATTGCTTGTAATGATAGATAGGTCTTGTTTTTAGGTCAGTTTTTGTGATTCTAAAGGTGGCAAGCAGGTTTTATAAGGAATGTTTATGAGATATTCAAAATAAACATTCGGTATTAGTTAGCAGTGATTAAACTGCCTTTATAATAACCGCTGATCTCACGACCTAAATTGTCAACTCCAGAAAATTCTATTTCGTATTCTGGGCTGTTGCTGATGACTTGAAGATTTCCTTCAACCAAAAAAGGAGGTTCATCGATTTCAGTCTCTGAACTGATGTCAATGTTTTCTAATATAGCAAAGATACTCAAAGGTTTGTCCTGTGATTTCAGAAAAATCTACTAAGGGATATTCGCCTTCTACTAAATCTTGATTCGAGTCGGTAAAAAGATCAAAATTAATCAAATTGACTATGTTGTTTTCTGGTACTGGTTGACCATTCACTATAACAATGTTAGTATCAACTAAGGTAATACCAAAATTGGTTAGATTGTTAAAAGTGCCAAAATTTTCAATAACACCAGCTTTAAGTTCAAGCTCTGTGTTGCCAATTTTTAAAAAGTTATTGTTTTCTACAACATTGACATCATCGTCGCTAGAGCAAGAAAAATTTACTAAAGTTAAAACGAGACACATTAAAAGTAAATTGATTTTTTTCATGATTAGATCGATTATAATTTAATTTCAATTTTACAACAAATAATCAACATAAATCGATGTTAGGTTATAATATTTCTTTAGTCAGATTAAGATTGTGTAATTTTGCGTTTTTTCAATCAGTTTTAATATAACTTCTATGCGATATGAAAGATTTTAAACGCTATACCATTACAGCAGCTTTACCTTATACCAACCACTCTATTCACATTGGGCATTTGGCTGGTGTTTATGTTCCAGCAGATATTTACGCTCGTTATTTAAGATTACAAAATAAAGATGTGCTTTTTGTCTGCGGTAGCGATGAACACGGCGTACCGATTACTATTAAAGCCAAAAAAGAAGGCGTTTCACCACAAGATATCGTGGATCGATATCACAATATGATCAAGTCTTCTTTTAAAGAGTTTGGTATTGCCTTTGACCATTATGGCAGAACAACATCCAAAACGCATCAAAAAACTGCTTCTGATTTTTTTATGACTTTATACGATAATGATAAATTTATAGAACAAACCACCGAGCAACTTTATGACAAAGAAGCTCAACAGTTTTTAGCTGATAGATTTGTAATCGGCACTTGTCCCAAATGTGGTCACGAAGAAGCTTACGGCGATCAATGTGAAAAATGCGGTATTTCCTTAATGCTACAGATTTAATCAACCCAAAATCTACTATCACAAAAAACAAACCCACGCTTAAAACAACCAAGCATTGGTTTCTACCACTTGACCAATACAGTGACTTCTTAAAACAGTGGATTATAAAAGAGCATAAAAAAGACTGGAAACCCAATGTTTACGGTCAATGCAAATCGTGGATTGATGAAGGATTACGCCCAAGAGCTGTAACACGCGATTTAGATTGGGGTATTTCTGTGCCATTAAAAGATGCTGAAGGCAAAGTGCTTTATGTTTGGTTTGACGCCCCAATAGGATATATTTCATTTACAAAAGACTGGGTAAAACAAGTTGGTAAAAACTGGGAAGATTATTGGAAAAATAAAGACACCAAGTTGGTCCATTTTATAGGAAAAGACAATATTGTATTTCACTGCATTATCTTTCCGTGTATGCTTAAAGCTGAAGGCAGTTTTAAGTTGCCAGATAATGTACCTGCTAACGAATTTCTCAATCTTGAAGGACAAAAACTATCCACATCAAAAAACTGGGCGGTTTGGTTGCACAAATATTTAGAAGATTTTCCAAACCAACAAGATGTGTTGCGTTATGTTTTAACTGCCAATGCTCCAGAAACTAAAGACAATGATTTTACATGGAAGGACTTTCAAGCCAGAAACAACAACGAACTCGTGGCTATTTATGGAAATTTTATCAACCGTGTAGCTGTTTTAACCCATAAATATTACGGCGGAAAAGTGCCACTTGCAAATGATTTACAACCCATAGACCAAGAAACACTTGAAGAGATTAAAAAATTTCCTAAAAAAATTGGAGAGTCTATTGAAAAATACCGCTTTAGAGAAGCTCAGCAAAAATTGATGGAATTGGCTCGATTGGGCAACAAATATTTAGCTGATGAAGAACCTTGGAAGCATTTTAAAACCAACCCCAAACGGACTCAAAACATCATGTTTGTTGCTTTGCAAATCTCAACGGCTTTAGCTGTGCTAAGTGAACCTTTTTTACCACATACTTCTGAAAAATTAAGCCGTATGTTAAGACTAAATTCATTAGCTATTGATCTCAATTGGTCAAATATTGCCAAACACAAAGTTTTACTTCCTGTTGACCATTATATAGAAAAAGCTGAATTGTTGTTTTCTAAAATTGAAGACCAACAGGTTCAATTTCAATTAGATAAATTAAAACAAAGTAAGATTGATAACAATACGGCTAAAGTAGAATTGACACCACAAAAAAAGCAAATCACATTTGACGATTTTAGCAAATTAGACATTAGAACTGGAAAAATTATCGACGCCAAAAAAATGCCTAAAACTAAAAAGCTCATGGTTTTAAAAGTTGATATCGGTTTAGAACAAAGAACTATTGTTTCAGGTATAGCTGAATACTTTAAAGCTGAAGAAATAATTGGCAAACAAGTAAGTGTTGTCATCAACCTTAAGCCCATTAAATTGAGAGGAACACTTAGCGAAGGTATGATATTAATGACCGAAAATAAAAAAGGTGAATTAGTATTTATAAACCCAGATGTTGAAACCCCGTGTGGAAAAACAATAGCTTAATTGTCAATTTCTGATTGTATAGACTTTAAAGCATGGTTGTAACAAGTGTTAAAATCATTTTGAGAAACATCAATAGGTTGGTGAACTTTAAATAAAATTTTTACCCCAATAGGCAGTGGAAACATGCCATATTGCTGAAGTTGCCATGAGTTTTTAATACTTACTGGAATCAAAATAGCATCTGGACAGTTTTCGATTAAGGTTTTTAACCCATTTTCTGAAAAACGCTTAAGCTGACCATCACGACTTCGTGTGCCTTCAGGAAAAATAACTCCTGAATGCTTGTTTTTGCTGAGATACTGACCAAAGTTTTTAATGGCTTTTACGGCTTTTTCACTATCTTTTCTATCAATTAAAACCGATCCACCGTGCCGTAAATTATAAGAAACTGATGGAATGCCTTTGCCGAGTTCTTTTTTGCTGATAAATTTTGGATGAATTTTTCTTAAATACCAAATCAATGGCGGAATATCATACATACTTTGGTGGTTAGCCACGATGATATGTGGCTTATCTTTGTCTAACTTATAGGTATTATCAAAGCTAATGCGAGTTCCAAGCAAGTTTAGACATCGCATAATAAAAAAATTAAGCCAATCTACACAGATCTTATGAGCTTGATAGCCAAAACCGCGATGTGCAATAAACTGAAGCCCATGAAAAACAACCAAAACCAAACCAAAAGCCAAGTAAAAAATGATTGAAAGTGGATAGGATAAAATTTTTTTCATAAGATATAAACTGACTTGGTGATTTTGTGTGATATAAAAAAATCCTCTGCAAAGGCAAAGGATTTAATTTTTAAAAACGATGTTTATAAATAAAACGTTGTGATTTTGCAAGTTTGCAAAAGTCATATTAGCAATGCTCATCAAAAGTCGCTTTAAGGTTATCGGCTATCATTTCTGCAGGACGACCTTCAATATGGTGACGCTCAAGCATGTGAACCAATTCACCATCTTTAAACAAAGCAATAGAAGGTGAGCTCGGCGGAAATGGCACCATATATGAACGGGCTTTGTCTGTTGCTTCGGTATCAACACCAGCAAAAACCGTATAAAGATTTTCTGGTGTTTTATCATGGTCAACAGCCATTTTTGCACCTGGTCTAGCATTGGCTTCCGCACAACCACAAACTGAATTAACCAAGACTAAAGCCGTACCGTCTTGAGTTAGTGCATTATCTACATCTTGGGCTGACAATAGCTCTTTAAAGCCTACTGTTGTCAACTCATCTTTCATGGGTTTTACTAATTCTGGTGGATACATAATTTCAAATTTTAATGCAAATATACAAATTAAGACTGTGATAAGTTAAGACTTTTGGATAGGAAAAAGGTTAAAAAACACAAAATATAGTGTAAAAAAATCAGAAAATTAAAAACACTTAATTCTCCTAAGAATATTGTTGATACTATATTTAATGTATCATAAGTTATATACATTTGTAAATCAAATTAAGCAATTATGTCCATCAAATATTGTTCTGCAGAAGAAGCTGTCAATCTCATAAAATCTAATCAACGTATTTTTTTTCAAGGTGTCGCCATGACACCAAAAATTCTCATCGATGCATTATGTCAACGTTACAAAGAAATAGATGGTATAGAAATTATACAAATGCACACCGAAGGCGAAGCTAAATATACAGAAGATCCTTATCAACAATCATTTAAAATCAATTCGTGTTTTGTTGCTGGTAATGTTAGGCGAGCAATTAATGGACCAAAAGGCGACTATATTCCTATATTTTTAAGTGAGATAGATCAATTGTTTAGACGAAATATTCTACCGCTTGATGTTGCCTTTATTCATGTATCTCCGCCTGATAAACATGGCTATTGTTCATTAGGCACTTCTATTGATGTGACAATTGCCGCTATGGAAACGGCAAAAATAGTTGTAGCACAAATCAACCCACAAGTGCCGCGTTCACACGGTGATGGTATCATTCATATCAGTCAAATTGATGCTGCGGTGCAAGTTGATGAGCCTATTTTTGGGCATGATGCTGTTACACCAAACGAAATTGATGCCAGTATTGGTAAAAATATCGCCGAATTGGTTGAAGATGGTGCCACATTACAAATGGGAATTGGTGCTATTCCAAATGCAGTTTTAAATAATTTGACTCATCATAAACAGTTGGGTATTCATACTGAAATGTTTTCAGATGGCATTTTGCCCTTAGTTGAAAAAGGCATTATCACAGGCGAAAACAAACATATAAAACCAGGTAAAATTGTCACTTGTTTTGCAATGGGCTCTCAAAAACTTTACGACTTTATAGACGATAATCCCTTTGTGCATTTTAAAGAAGCCAGTTATACCAACGATACGGCTATAATTCGGTTAAATCCAAAAGTAACAGCCATTAATTCAGCTATTGAAATTGACATTACAGGTCAGGTTTGTGCTGATACTATTGGGCAATTTCAATTTTCTGGCGTAGGTGGTCAAATGGATTTTATTCGTGGTGTCGCTTTATCTGATGGTGGCAAAGCTATTATTGCTATGCCATCAGTAACCAAGAAAGGCGTTTCTAAGATTGTCCCTTTTCTTAATCAAGGTGCTGGTGTAACCACAACACGTGCCCACGTGCATTACGTTGCGACGGAATACGGCGTAGTTGATTTATTTGGAAAAAATATGAAACAACGTGCTCAAGCCTTAACTTCAATTGCACATCCCAATCATAGAGAAGCACTTGAAAAAGCGACTTATGAACGTTTTGGAGAGTTTTAAGATTAGATAATAACATTAAACTTTTAGAAATTATTTTAAAGGTGAAAGATAAGTAGCTTTTTCTTATCTATATCATGAAAATTATCTGTTTATTTCTCATAAATTTGATGTTTTTAAACTATATGATTTTTGACTTATTCTCGGTTGATTTGGTTTCACTATATTTATCATTATCCTTGTAGCCAAAACTTCTGAAAATTGAAAATAGCATTAAATAGGATTTCCTTAGAAAGTCAGAATTTAAAGTTATAGATTTCGGATTTGTTATAAATAGAATGGCTACAATCCAACCATTTAAAACCCTTGAAACGCTTAGGATTGTGCATTGGCTTTTCCATAGTTTGCAAATATTCGATTGTGAATGGATTTATCCATTTTCTATTATTTCAATTTCTTCCCTGTAAGTTCTAAGTTTTCCTGCCATACGGTCTCGTAGCACAGTGTAAAAACACGACACTAACTTTTCAATTTTAGCCGTTATGTTTTTTGAAATCTATTTTGAGTTCTTTTTCAAGACAGGTTTTTACATAAGGTTTTAATCCCTTGAAACTGAATAGTAGATTTTTAAACCCAAACTCACATAATATATCCTAAAACCTTTAGTTTTACCATTATGCAAAAGTATCTTGTGGTTTTAAGCTTATGGTTCAGTGCGTCACTTGTGGCACAAAACCAGCCTATAACTAAGGTGCTTCAAGTCTCGGATAGTATTCAAATTGATACCACAAGCATCAGTCCTTTTGACTTTAAAGCGGTTTCGCTCGACAATAAAACGATTGATAGCAGTTGGTATGATGTAAGTTTTAGAAAAGCAATGTTGTATCCCAAAGACTCGCTTAAAAATACTTTTGAAAAAATTAAAATCAACTATTATCCATTACCTGAATTTCTAACCCAAAACTACAGCCTTTACGATCCTAAAATCATTATCACCGCCCGTCAAAATAAAGACAGCTATTTTGACTTAATAAAAGAGAGAGACAAAGAGTTTATATCGCCATTTCAAGGTTTAAATACAAGCGGTAATATTTCAAGAGCGGTTGTGATTGGCAATAATCAAAATGCCGTTACGCAATCTGAATTGGACTTGCAAATTTCAGGACAAATTTCACCCAATGTAAGTTTACGAGCCTCTATTCAAGATGCTAATGTGCCAACTCAAGACAATGGATTTTCGCAACGTTTAGACGAATTTGACCAAATATTTATTGAATTGCAAGGCTCGAGTTGGGGTATTCGTGCAGGTGATATCGACTTGATAGAAGACCAATCGTTTTTTGCCAGTTTCACCAAACGTGTGCAAGGTCTAAAGGTTGATGCCGAATTTGGTGAAGATCAACAAACCCAAGCCGGTATTGCAGGTGCTTTAGTCAGAGGTGTTTTTGCGAGAACGCAATTGACGGCTCAAGAAGGCAATCAAGGTCCATATAAAATCAGAGGACCAAATGGAGAACTTTTTGTTTTAATAGTATCTGGTAGCGAAGCTGTTTTCGTGAACGGAAGACGACTGCAACGTGGCGAAAATTACGATTATATCATCAACTACAACGCAGGTGAAATCATATTTAATTCTACATTTCCGATTACTTCTGAAATGCGGATTATAGTCGAATACCAATTTACCGAGCAAAATTTCACACGGGTTGTCGCTCAAGCCAAAACCAGTCATCAAAGCGAAAACTGGGGCATCAATGGGATGTATTTCACAGAAAGTGACCTAAAAAATCAACCTCTGCAACAAAGTCTAAACGAGTTTCAAGTTCAAGCGTTAGCCGAAGCTGGTGATGACCAAGCTCAAATGTTTGTGCCAAGTGCCCAAGAAACAGAGTTTTCTGAAAACAGAATTTTATATAAAAAAGAAATTATCAATGGCATAGAAGCTTTTGTGTTTTCTAATGACCCTGAAGACACTTTGTTTAGCGTAACCTTTACAGAAGTCGGACAAAATCAAGGCAACTATATTTTAAGCAACACCACAACAGTTACAAGTATATATGAGTTTGTGCCACCAGAAAATGGTGTACCACAAGGAAATTTTGAACCTATTCAACAGCTTATTGCTCCACAAAATCTACAAGTGGCTATGGTGAATGGATACTATAATATTTCTAAAAAAACCGCTATTGATTATGAAATAGCTTTAAGCGACAACGATAAAAACTTATTTTCTGACCTTGATGACGACAACAACACAGGACTTGCAGCAAGGATGAATATCACGCAAAATTTAATACAAACCCAAGACAGCCTTAAGCTTGATGTAGGTTTAGATGTTAATTTTATTGAAGATAATTTTACATCCATTCAACGCCTGTTTAATGTAGAATTTACAAGAGACTGGAATATTGAAAATCCTTTGGGAAATCAACTGTTAACTGATGCTTACACAAGATTGAACTGGAAAGATCAAATTTTTTCAACTTATAGATTTAATCATTTAGAGTTTTCAGAAAATTTCAAAGGCGATAAACATCAACTGCAAACGCTAATGGATTGGAATCCTGTTCAACTTCAACTGAATGCCAGTGTTTTAAACTCAGATTCCAACCAGTTTGAATCTGAATTTATTCGGCTCAATGCTCAATCGACTTATAGTTTTGATAAATATTGGGTTGGAGCGAGCATCGATTTAGAAGACAATCAAGAATTAAATAAACAAACCGACAGCCTAACCGCCAAATCGCAACGTTTTACAGATTACGAAAGTTTTGTTGGCATAGGCGACAGCACAGCGGTTTTTGCTCAGTTGGGCTATCGGTATCGACAAACCGATAGTATAGCTCAAGGCATTTTAGCCAAAGCTTCTATCTCAAATGATATTTATTTGAAATCTACTTTAGTTCAAAATGAATCGACACAGTTGCGTTTTTTTGGAAATTACAGAAAAATTAAATTCAACAGGCCCAACGCTCAAGACAAAGAAAATGTGAATGTGCGTTTGCAATACAACCAGTTTTTATTTGATAGAAAACTGAATTTACGCACCACTTATGAAACCAATAGCGGAAGTATAGCCCGTCAAGATTTCACTTTTGTTCAAGTTGACCCAGGTCAAGGTCAATACACGTGGATTGATTTTAATGAAAATGGTGTTCAAGAACTCAATGAGTTTGAACTCGCCCAATTTCAAGATCAAGGCGAATACGTAAGAATTTTGTTGCCCAATCAAACCTTTGTTGGGGTGAATCAAAATCGATTTTCTGAACAATTAACCTTAAATTTAAGAGCTTGGGAAAGTGAAGAAGGATTGAAAAAAGTTTTATCTCACTTTTTTAACCAAAGTGCCTTTAACATTGACAGAAAACTGGCACGAGACGGTAATGCTATACAAATTAATCCTTTTAGCTCTGATGGAGCTGAAGAATTAGCTTTGGTCTCTAATTTTAGAAACACCTTGTTTTTTAATCGAGGCAGACAGCACTTTACCAATTCTTACACTTTTATTTCTAATACTAATAAAAACTTATTAAGCATTGGTTTACAGGAAAATAAACTAACAAATCACCAATGGGATGTTTTGCATAAATTTGGAGAATCGTGGCTCTTAAATACCAATTTGAGTTATGCTGAAAACGAAAGCATTTCTGAAAACTTTACCAATCGCAATTTCAAACTTCAAGCAGAAGAAGCCCAACTCAAGATATCATATTTATTTTCTGACCAAAAACGCTTTGATGCTTTTTATGAATTTAAGAATCAAGAAAATGTTTCAGGAAATGAAACCTTAACGCAACAAGCTTTAGGCACATCCTTTACTTTTATCAAAGGCAACAAGTATAATATTAACGGTGAATTCAAATACATCAAAAACGACTTTGAAGGCAACAGCTTTTCGCCAGTGGCTTTTCAAATGTTAGAAGGTTTACAACCTGATGATAATTTTACGTGGACACTTTTTGCACAGCGTAAAATCACGTCGTTTTTAGATTTAAATTTAAATTATTCAGGTCGAAAATCTTCAGACTCTAAAACAATTCACACTGGGAGTGTTCAGCTAAGAGCTTATTTTTAAATTTCCCCCATCAAATTTAGTTTTGCTTAAGATGCCGCTTTAAGCTTTTTTAGTGTAGATTTTTGCAAAGCATTTTCGACATAATTTTTAGTTACTTTTAGAGTTTTATCATCACCGTCAGGCATGTCAAACATAGCATCGGTAAGGACGGCTTCGCACAATGAACGCAGACCTCTTGCTCCGAGTTTATATTCAAGGGCTTTTTCTACAATCAAATCTAATGCACCATCTGTAAAAATGAGCTCGATATCGTCCATAGAAAATAGTCTTTCGTATTGCTTAACAATAGCATTTTTGGGCTCTGTCAAGATTCGTCTGAGCGTTTCTTTATCTAAAGGATTCATATAGCTTAAAACTGGTAAACGCCCAATAATTTCTGGTATTAGACCGTAATCTTTAAGATCTTTTGGAATGATGTATTGAAGTATGTTTTCTTTGTCAATGCCAGCACCGATTTTTGACGCACCGTAACCCACGGCTTGCATATTGAGGCGTTTAGAAATATGACGGTCAATGCCATCGAAAGCACCGCCTGCGATAAACAAAATGTTTTCGGTATCGATTTCAATAAAATTTTGGTCGGGATGTTTTCGACCGCCTTTTGGTGGTACGTTGACTGTAGTGCCTTCGAGGAGTTTCAGCAAGGCTTGTTGCACGCCTTCACCACTCACATCTCTTGTGATTGACGGGTTATCAGATTTGCGGGCAATTTTATCAATTTCGTCAATAAATACAATTCCATTTTGAGCTTTTTCAACATTGTAATCGGTCACCGCGAGAAGTTTAGTAAGTATGGTTTCAACGTCTTCGCCAACATAACCTGCTTCGGTAAGCACTGTTGCATCTACAATAGCAAGAGGTACATTGAGCATTCTGGCAATGGTTTTAGCGACTAAAGTTTTGCCAGTCCCAGTTTGTCCTACCATAACGATATTACTTTTTTGGATTTCAATATCGTCTTTTTTATTTTTAGGTTGAAGTAGTCTTTTGTAATGGTTGTAAACCGCTACGGACATCACTTTTTTGGTATAGTCTTGACCTATGACGTATTCATCCAAAAACGCTTTGATGGCTTTGGGTTTTTGAAGTTTGAAATCTTTATCAATATCGCTTTTATGGTGTGTGGTGATTTCTTCTAAAACAATGCCATGAGCTTGTTCAATACACTTGTCACAAATATGAGCATCCAATCCTGCAATCAGCAAGTTGGTTTCAGATTTTTTACGTCCACAAAATGAGCATTCAAGATTTTCTTTAGCCATTTATTCTCTTTTTAAAATTTCATCAATCATCTTATATTCTAAGGCTTCATCTGCATTCATCCAAAAATCTCTATCGCCATCTTCATAAACTTGATTGTAATCTTTACCCGTATGTTTTGAGATAATTTGATAGAGTTCTTCTTTGAGTTTTATAATTTGTTGAGCTGTAATTTGAATATCATCCGCTTGACCTTGAGCACCGCCCATAGGTTGGTGTATCATCACACGAGAATGTGGCAAACCAGAGCGTTTGTTTTCTGCACCAGCACAAAGCAAAACAGCTCCCATTGATGCCGCAATACCTGTGTTGATTGTGGCTACATCTGGCTTGATAAACTGCATTGTATCATAAATGCCAAGACCAGCATAGACGCTTCCACCTGGCGAGTTGATATAGATTTGAATATCTTTTGAGGCATCTGTAGATTCTAAAAATAAAAGTTGTGCTTGAATAATGTTAGCCACTTGATCATTGATTGGTGTGCCAAGAAAAATAATACGATCCATCATCAGTCTTGAAAACACATCCATTGCTACAGCATTCATCTGTCGTTCTTCAATGATGTTGGGCGTCATTCCCGTAGGAATCATACTCGTAATAATCTTGGAATAATAATTAGAGTTGATGCCTTGGTCTTTGGTGGCAAACTTTTCAAATTCTTTGTTTATATTCATATTGTCTTTTGTAACAGTCTATTTGTAAACTTCGTCAATAAATTTTTCATAAGTTACTTTTTTAACTTTTAGGTTAACATTTTCCTTGTAGAAATTAAGCAACTTTTGGTTTATCACTTGGTCTGAAATCTTTTTAGCTTCCTCATCTTTTTGAAGAATATTTTGTGCAATGCTGTCGAGTTGTTCTTCTGGCATATTGTCTTGGCTAAATTGTGCCAACTGCATTTTGATACGATCTTTGGTCGCATCTTTTATTTCATCAGAGGTTACTTGAAGGTCGTTGTCTTTAATAATTTTGCCTTCAATCAACTGAAATCTTAGACCTTTTTCACTTTTTTCAAATTCTTCTTTAGCTTCATCTACCGTCAATTCTTTTTCGCCAGACATCCTTAACCATTTTTGAAGAAATTCTGATGGCAAATCAAAACTTGTGTTGTCAATTAAATATTCTGAAACATCATTGAGCAATTGTTGGTCGCTTTGTTGTTCGAGTTGCTTTTCGGCATCAGATTTGATTTTTTTTCTAAGGTCTTCTTCTGTTTTAATCTCTTCGCCAGGATATATTTTTTCAAAGAATTCTTCATTGAGTTCAGCGAGGATTTCCTCATTGATTTCGCTGATATTAAAAGTTACCTCAACATTCAAGTCTTTAGCTTTTTCTTCCTCAATTCCTAAATGTTTAGCTAAGTCTGAAGTTTCTTTAAACAAACCCTTAGTTTTAAAACTTACGCTGTCATTGACTTTTGCTCCAACTAATAATTTTTGGTCTTTTTTGCTTTTAAGGTCTTCAACTTTCAAAGTGGTTTCGTGGTCAATTTCTTCGTCATCATTGACAAAAGTTCCTTGAACTAAAAATCCAGGTTGAACTTCGTTTTGAGAGACCAGCTTACCGTATTGTTTGCGAATAGATTTGATCTGATTGTCAATCATTTCTTTATCGGCTTCAATTTTAAAATGTCTTACCCCTTTTTTAGGTTTTAAGTCTATCTCAAAATCAGGTACTAAACCCAATTCAAACTCAAATTGGTAATTTTCCTTGTTCCAATCAAAATCATCTTGTTGTTTTGGAATAGGATTACCGAGAATATCAAGTTTTTCTTCAGTAATGTATTTGTTGAGTGCTTCTTGAAGCAATTTGTTAACTTCATCAACCAAAACGGCTTGACCATATTGCTTTTTGATAAGCCCTAAAGGCACGTGACCTTTTCTAAAACCAGGTATATTGGCTGATTTTTTATAGTCTTTTAAAATTTTATCGACTTTAGGTTGATAGTCATCTTTTTGAATATCAACTTTTACAACAGCGTTGAGTGAGTCTTTATTTTCGTGCTTAACATCCATAGGTTTTCTATTGAATTTTGAGTTTGCAAAAGTACAATTATTTTATGGCTTAGACAAAATCTGTTAAAGCTTTACTTTTTCTTAGATAATGCAAAAAGAAATGACTGAAAGATAGATAATAAAATACTAAAAAGCAATGCCGACCAAAACCCACTGACTTCAAAGCCACTCACCAATGCGTCGCATATCAGAATAATTAAAGCATTGATAACCAACAAGAAAAGACCAAATGTCACGATTGTGACTGGCAAAGTAAATATAACCAATATAGGTTTAACAAATAAATTAAGCAGGATTAACAGTGCAGCAACAACTGTTGCAATCAAAAAACTGGAAACATTAATCCCTGGTAGAATATTGGCTAAAACCACAACAGCAATAGCACTGAGCAGAATTTCAACAAGTGTGTTTAAAGACCTAGAGTTTCTCATAATGTGTGTAAAAATAAAAAAAACTGCTAAAGTATTGAATTTCTTTAGCAGTTTATAAAATATTTAATACGTTAAAATATGTTACAAATCAGTATTATCGCTAGTGGCAATAGTTCTGAAATCGCCTATATTAACAGTAGGAAGCGTTGAACCATAGGTTTGGTTGATGGCTTCAATACTTTTGTTAGCCACTAAAGCATAACCACGTGGCGTAAGGTGAACACCGTCAAGTGAAAACGCACCACCAGTTACAAATGTTGACGATAAAGTACCACCGTCATAAGGAATGCCAACTTCAGCTTCTTGCAACAAAGCATTGACATCCACAAAGGCTAAACCATTGGCTTGAGTCGCACTTTGAATGGTAGCGTTGTAAGCATTACGAGCGTTATTAATCATCATTTGCTCATCAACAGTTAAAACACTTTCATCGCCTAATGGAACTGTTACACCAGTAATTAAAGTGCCTTGTTCATCTAAAACATTTCCAATATTGCCAGAAGCAGTTAATGGTATCAAATCTTCGTTAGTAGCTTGACGCAATTGAGCAAGAAGGCCAGCCGTTTGAGGATCTAAATTAAAAGGCGGTGCTAACAAAAACTGACTGATATCGGTTAAACTTTCGTCGGTTAAGGTTACAAAATTTTGACCCGCTTGAAAATTGATTTGTCGTTGAGTCGCTTCTTCGGCTGAAATCAAACTAAACTGAACTAAACCAGGTAAGATTTGCTGATTATAAGTCGCAAATTGTTGGTTTAAAACATCAGCGGTTTGAGCATCAAGTGGAACTGCATTTCTGGGAACGGTAGTAAAAAAAGGAATAGAAGTAACATCAGGAATATTGTAAAGAACACCTCCAGAAGCATTAGCACTTAAGGCATTAACATAACCTGTATAAATTTGAGCAAAAACATTAGGATCGGTAATGTCAGTTGAGCCGTAAGTCGCTGGGTCAAGGTTTCCTGTTTGATCAACACCAACACCTCCAGAAGAAGCAAAGCCTAAGATATCGTTATTACCAATCCATAAGCTAAAAAAACTCGGGTTTTGAGCTACAGCATCTTCTATGACAGTAGCACTTGGCGATGAAGCAAATCTCACGAAATATGGATTAGCTATTGTGCCAACATTGCTAATGTCTCCATAGCCTGAAAGTCCAAGATGAAAGCTTTTTGCACCTGGCACGCCCATATTGTTAAAAGGCCCTTGTTGAACATTAGCAATATCTGTTTGCGGAGTCCCTGAAATATTGTCGGGAAGTGGTTGTCCAGACAGAGTAGATAAAACCAAACGCGTATCAAAACCTGGAATGGGGTTGCCATTTAGCAACAATCCACCTAAGTTATCAGCCATAAGCGGTTGATTAAATTCTCCACCACCAACTAAAGCAAATTGTTTTGCTAAAATGTTAGGAAAAGAATTCATTTGACCTTCGCGATACAGTGCGTTATCAGCAAAACCTGCTGTTAAAGAATTTCCAACGCTAACAAAATTAGAAAAGTCAGCTTCTCCAGTGTCATAAACTTCGTTGTCTTCAATAGCATTATCAAATTCAGCTTCACAGCTTATAAAAAAAACTGCTGAAAAAAGTAGTAGGTATAATTTAAATATTTTCATCATAATAATTTTAGAGTTTGTAAGAAATGCCTAATCCTGGAATAAACGTAGTACTTTTATATGTTCCACTAAATGGAACTGTTATTCCATCTTCAATATAACCATTATAAGATGCATCGACTTCGCTAAATCTTAAATATAAGAAAGATGCGTCTATAGAAAGTTTATCATTAACATCATAAGTGAATCCTGCAGTATATCCTTGAGAATCGTTTCTTGGGGTCTCAGGTGAAAAAAAGTCAGATTGGACGGGAGTTTCATCATAATAAAAACCACCTCTTAAAGTTAATTGATCCATCGCTTCGTATTGAACTCCAAATCTGTATGTACTTGCATTTTCATAATTTCTTGGATTAAATGAAGGTGAGATGTTTGGGTCATTAAAGTAAATGTCTAATGAATCGTAAGCTTCCCACATGGCTCTATTATAATCAAAAGCAAAGAGCAGTTTATCATTGAACTCGTAGGACAAACCTACGGTAAGTTCGGCAGGCATAGGCAAAGATGCATTAAAAGTAGTTTGACCGTTAGAAACTGGAACAAGCGAGGAATTAGGTATATTAGTAAAGGTAGCATCCGCGTCTTCAGCTTTAAATTCTATTTTTGATTTATAATTAAAACCGATTCTCAATTTTTCAGTTGGTGTAAACAGAAAGCTGGCATTCCATCCCCATTCGTCAACTCCACTAGCGTCAATCTCTACACTTGAACGCTCTCCATTTTCATCTGTCAAGGTTCTATTTATATTTCTTTTAAAATTAACATTGCCAATGGCATATATCGGACCTCCACCAATGCTAAAATGTTTGGATAACTTAATAGATAATATGGGTTGTATAAAAAATGCTTCTAAGTTTATGTCATTAATTAAGTGAGAACCTGGCCAATCTTTTTGCCATTCTACACGACTTCCAAAAGGTGTAGTTACAGACAGTCCAGCAGTTAGCCATTCATTGATTTTGTAACTTCCATAGAGGTAAAACGGTGTACTTACATTGTCTTCAAGTTCAGCAAATTGACCTGTATTTGTATTTTGCCATTTAGTTGAATTAAATACACCAAAACCACCAGCTGAAATGTTGAGTTTGTTCTCTAAATAAACTAATCCAGCAGGATTAAAAAAAGCAGATTCGGCGTTGTTAACTACAGCAACACCAGTATGTCCCATAGCCAAAGATCGATTGCCTTGTAAACTTACTCTATATCCACCAGCAAAAGCTTGGACAAAAGCAAAAGTTGCAAGCATAGAAATAAATAGTGATTTTTTCATAAATTGATTTTTAAGAGATAAAAATTGTATTAATCTTAATTTAACACTCCAAATTTAACATTAATTTAGAATTAACAAAGCTTTTTTTTAATTTATTATGCTTGCATAATAAAATTTATGATATAAATTTCAATGTTTCACTAAGAAAAGACTTAGGATTTTCGGCATGCACCCAATGACCAGTATTGCTTATGGTTTGGATTTTAAAGTTTCTAAAGTGCTTGTTGATCAAGTCTTTATCACCTTCTGAAATGTAATCTGAATGTTCTCCTTTTATAAATAATGTTTCCCCTTCATAGATAAAATGTTGTGGTAGAGCCTGACCGATATTTTCTTTGTTATTTATAAAGACGTCAATATTAGGTTTAAGATTTAATGTGTTGTCTTTTTCTCTTTTTAAATTTTTTAATAAAAACATCCTAACGCCATTATCATTGATTTTTTCTTTTAAAATTGCGTCGGCTTCTTTTCTCGAGGTAAGCTTGGTTTGTTGTAGGGTTTTTAAACGCTCTAAAATATCGTCGTGATGGGGTTTGTAATACCTTGGCGAAATATCTACAACAATCAAATGAGTCAGTAATTCTGGGTGTTGACATGCAAAATACATCGCCACTTTTCCTCCCATAGAATGCCCGATTAAAACTGCTTTTTTTATACCTTTATCTTTAAAATACTCATTGACATCTTTAGCCATAATTTCATAATTAAAATCTTGGCTGTGTGGACTTTTACCATGATTTCTCAAATCTAGTAAATGAACTTCAAAACCAGCTTTTGCATAAGCTTTAGATAAGGTTTTCCAGTTGTCTCCCATACCTAAAAATCCGTGAAGAATCACCATTGGCTGTCCTTTTCCTGAGATTTGTGAGTGTAGTTTCATTGTAATTTTTTTAAATAAGATTGGATAACGTTTTCTAATCCTTGGTATAAAGCTTCGCATATCAGAGCGTGACCTATTGACACTTCTTTTAAGTTTGGTATTTCTTGTGCAAAATAAGCGATGTTTTCTAAATTTAGGTCGTGTCCTGCATTAAGGTCAATATCCAATTCATTTGCTAATAGAGAAACTTGTACATAATCTTTGATAGCAGTAGCTTTGTTGTTTTTGAAATTTTTAGCATAAGCTTCTGTGTATAGCTCAACTCTATCAGTGTTTGTGGTTTTGGCATACTTTAGCATTTCTATGTCAGGGTCAACAAAAATAGACGTGCGAATGCCTGCATCTTTAAAGGTTTTAATAATATCTTTAAGGTAGTCTTGATGTTTTTTGGTATTCCAACCCGCATTTGAAGTGATAGCATCTACAGCATCTGGCACTAAGGTAACTTGAGCTGGTTTTGTTTCTAAAACCAAGTCGATAAACTTTAAGTTGGGGTTGCCTTCAATATTAAATTCAGTTTTGACTACTTTTGATAAGGCTCTGACATCTTCATAGCGAATATGTCTTTCATCAGGTCGCGGATGAACAGTGATTCCTTGAGCTCCAAAAGCCTCAATATCAATTGCTGACTGAATTACATCGGGCATATTGCCACCTCGTGCATTTCTTAAGGTTGCGATTTTATTAATATTTACGCTTAATCTTGTCATATCATAAAATTTTCTTAGCAATTACAAAAATACATTCTTATATGTTGCTATACTTATTATTTTAATTATTTTGCATTTAGTTATGAAGTTAAAAAATCACATACAAGCCACACCAACTTTAGAATTGAAAGATTCTATTCAAGACGCAAAACATTTGTTTGAACAAACAAAACGCACTTCTGTTGCTGTTTTAGACGATAAGCAATATAAAGGATTACTTTTTGATGATGATTTGGTTGATTATAAAAATGAATCACTTTTAAATCACATTAAAACTAAGCTTAAAGACATTTACCTCTTAGAAGATTTTACAATTTTTGATTGGCTAAACACAATGTCTTTATATCAAATTCAAGACATTCCTTTAATCAATTTGAATAATGAATATTTGGGAAGTTTGAATATTAATGATATCATTCTTAAATTTTCAAACACAGGTTTAAATGTAGATAAATCTAGTGTTCTTATTTTGTCTAAACCTTCAGATGAATTTAAATACAGTGAAGTTTTTCAAATTTTGGAAGCTAATGATGCAAAAGTATATGGCAGTTATATCAACCATACTGATAAAAATCAAACTGAAATAGTTGTAAACATACATCATCAAGGTCTTAACGAATTGCTTCAAAGTTTTAGACGTTACGGCTACAATATTATAAGCTTTCACCGAGAAGATCAGCATAGAGAAACATTAAAAAATAATTCTGAATATCTTTCAAAATATTTAACCGTTTAAACCTTATGAAAGTTGCAATTTTCGGTCAAGCTTTTTATCCAGATTCTGCCAAATATCTCAAACAGATCATCGCTGTTTTTCAAAAGAGAAAAATCAATTTTTTGTTTGAAAAACAGTATTTAAAACTCATTTTAAAAAACCATTATTTAGATGAAGCAAATGGGTTTAAAACTTTTGAAACCCTTGATTCTTCTTTTGATTTATTTTTCTCACTTGGTGGCGACGGCACAATTTTATCATCGGTAAAATTTGTAAAAGACATCGATATTCCTATAGTTGGCATTAATACAGGAAGACTTGGTTTTCTCGCCACAATACACAAAGATGAAGTCAGCTCGAGCATTAATGATATTTTAGATGGCGATTATAGCGTGTCTGAACGCTCACTGCTTAAAATAAAAAGCACTAACGCCCAATTTAATGCTCAAAAATTTAATTTCGCATTAAACGAAGTTACCGTCAGCAGAAAAGATACCACTTCAATGATAAGCATAGATACTTGGATAGACGACGAACACATAGGTGCTTATTGGTCTGATGGGCTTATCATAGCTACACCAACGGGGTCAACAGGATATTCACTCAGTTGCGGTGGTCCTATCATTAGCCCGCAAACCAAATCTTTTGTTCTATCGCCAATTGCACCTCACAATTTAAGTGCTCGCCCATTGGTTGTTCCAGACAAAACAAAAGTGAGACTAAAAATTGCAGGTCGAGAAGATAATTTTTTGTTATCTATGGACTCAAGGATAAATGTTCTACCACAAGATGATGAAATTATAATCAAAAAAGCTGACTTCAACATTAAATTGGTTTCCCACAAAGACAATAGCTTCTTAAAAACTTTAAGAACAAAACTGTTTTGGGGTAAAGATCATCGAAATTAAAGCAATATTTCTACTAATTATTAGTTGTATTCTACAAATTTAATTTTATGTATTCTTTGGATAACATAATTACTATATTTGCCCACTTTTTGAAAAGCCAACTAAAATATCTATAAATGAAGTTTTTAAGCTTCTTACTTTTTTTAATATTCGTATCTCATAATATAGTAGCTCAAACCTATGAAATTGGACCGATGTTGGGTAGCACAACATTTGTTGGAGATGTAGGGTCAACGCAAGTTTTAGGCTTTGATGAATATGCAAAAAAAGACAAAATATCATATGGCTTATTGTTTAGATGGAACAGAAGCAACAGGCATTCTTTTAGGTTTTCAGCTATGAGAATTCAAACATTTGGAATAGATAACGATTCAAACATCCCTGAAAGACAAGCAAGAAATTTAAGCTTTTTTACAGATATTAATGAAATATCAGTAGGTCTAGAATACACGTTTTGGGAGTGGGATTTGCACGCCCTCAAAAGACCTCAGCTTGTCCCATATTTATCAACAGGAATAGCTTATTTTTTTACAGATCAATTTGCTAGAGCTGGAGATGAATTGATCAAAGTCGATAACCTTAATAATTTTGCTCTACCGCTAACAATAGGAGTTAAAACAACATTAGGAAGAAAATTTGTGCTATCCGCTGAATTTTCAGCTCGATATACATTTTCAGACAACATAGACGGCAGTGCACCATCAGAATTAAACAACGAAAATGCTTTCCCTGCTTTTGGTAATTCTAATTCAAACGATTGGTATATATTTGCAGGGTTTTCAATAACCCGTACCTTTGGCAGAAAACCGTGTTACAATTGCAAATTTTAATATGACTGAACTCAAACTTGACAAATCCAAAATACCAAAACACGTTGCCATTATTATGGACGGCAATGGTCGATGGGCAAAAAACAAAGGATTTAAAAGAGTAATTGGTCATGAAAAAGGCACGACTACCGTCAATAAAATTGTAGAAGCTTGTGTAGAATTAGGAGTTGAATATCTTACACTATTTGCCTTTTCAACTGAAAATTGGCAAAGACCAAAATACGAAATCAATAGCTTGATGAAACTCTTATTATCGTCTTTAAGAAAAGAGCTCAATAATATGCATGACAAAAAAATTAAGCTATCAGCTATCGGCAACACAGCAAAACTTCCTGAAAAAGTCAAAAAACAACTCGAAGAAGTAAAAGATGCTACAAAAAACTATGATAAGCTAAAGTTAACCCTAGCTTTAAGCTATGGTTCAAGAGAAGAAATCATCAATGCCGTAAAAAAAATAAGTCAAAAAGTTAAAAATAATTTAATTGACATCAACACTATAGATGATTCAACCATAAATACACATCTTTACACCCATAATTTGCCAGATGTAGATTTGCTAATAAGAACAAGCGGAGAACAACGAATTAGCAATTTTATGTTATGGCAAATTGCATATGCAGAACTATATTTTTGTAAAGAGCTTTACTATGATTTCACAAAAGAACATCTTTTTGAAGCCATTAATAATTTTCAGAAAAGAGAAAGAAGATTTGGAAAAACAAGTGAACAACTTAAATAACAGCCTCAAAATATTTTTATTTTTTGCTTGTGTTGTTTTATTTACAACGCATTCAATGGCTCAAGACGTATCCCTGTCTGGTGGTAAAAAATACACCATCGGAAGCATAACTGTAACTGGAGCCAATTCCTACAATGAAAAAACAGTGATTGCTTTTACTGGATTAAAAAAAGGAGATGAAATATACATTCCAGGCAAAAAGCTAAGTGAAGTTTTAGAAAAACTATGGGATTTAGTACTGTTTAGCGATATTAATTTTTACTTGACCAAAGTAGAAGACAACGTCGCTCATTTAGAGTTAGAAATAAAAGAAGTTCCTAAGCTTGTAGATGTTAAAGTACGTGGTATAAAAAAGAAAAAAAGGAAAAAAATAATCACTGACAATCAACTGACCAAAGGGAAAAAAGTTACTGAAAATCTTATAGCCAACACAAAAAACAACATTGCAAAAAACCTCAGAAAAAAAGGCTTTCTCAATGCAGAAGCAAAAATAAATACAACTGAAGTTAAAGATTCATTAGATCAAACAATCGGTGTAAATATGAACATCAATGTTCTCAAAGGAGACAAAGTAAAAATTAAAAACATTAATATAAAAGGTAACGAAAAACTTTCTGATGGAAAAATCAGAAAATTTATGAAAAATACTAAGCAGAAATTTTTGCCTAGGTTTTGGAAACGCTCTAAACTGATTCCTGAAGATTTTGAAGCCGATAAAGATAATATCATAAAACAATACAACGAAAGAGGATATCGAGATGCCAGAATTGTTTATGATTCGGTAGTTAAAAAAAATGATAAAGAAATTGAAATCACTTTAAAAATTAACGAAGGAGACAGATACTACTTTGGAGATATCAGTTTTGTTGGAAATTCGGCCTATTCAGACGAAGAGCTATCTAGACTTATTGGTATCAAAAAAGGAGACCCTTATAATGGTGTGTTGTTTCAAGAAAAAATAGCAGATGGCTCAAAACCCGACGCTCAAGATTTAACCAATCTCTATCAAAACGATGGCTATCTTTTTTCTCGCATTGTACCAGTTGAAACTAAAATTTATAACGATACTATTGATTATGAAATCCGAATAAGAGAAGGAAAAATTGCTTACTTTGACGAAGTCTTGATTACAGGAAATGACAGAACCAACGACAATGTGATTTATAGAAATTTGCTAACTCGACCTGGTCAGCGATACAGCAGACAAGCCATTATGTCAACCATTAGAGAGTTGGGTCAATTAGGTTTTTTTGACGCTGAAAAGCTTCAGCCTAAGATTAAAAATCCAAACCCCAAAGAAGGAACCCTTGATATTGAATTTCCAGTTATAGAAACAGGTAGCGACCAAATAGAACTTCAAGGTGGTTATGGTGGTGGTGGTTTTATAGGAACTTTAGGTTTAAGATTTAACAATTTTTCTATCAAAAATATTTTTAATGGAGAAGCTTATAAGCCTGTACCAATGGGTGATGGACAATCTATATCTATTCGTGCTCAGACCAGTCAATCCTATAGGGTATATAGCTTATCATTTGTTGAACCCTGGTTAGGCGGCAGAAAACCTGTTCAGTTTTCAGTCTCACTTTCACAGACTACACAATTTTTATTCAATCCTTTTACTAGAAATGCTGATAAAGATAGAAAGTTTTCAATTACAGGAGTAAGCGTCGGCTTTGCTAAACGCCTTCAAGTCCCTGACCGATATTTTACATTTTCTTCAGCCGTTAGTTTTCAACACTTTAACTTAGATAATTTTAATGTGGGGTTATTTCGATTTCCTAATGGAAGTTCAAACAACTTAGCTTTCACATTAGGTCTAACTAGAGATAACACATTTTCAAACCCGATTTATCCCAAAGGTGGATCAAGATTTGGTGTTACTGCAAAATTCACCCTTCCATACTCAGCATTTGATGGAAGAGACTATGGAAAAATTCAAGAAGAGCGTGAAGTTGCCTTAGAAAATAATGATGAAGCCGAACTTGCAAGAATTGATCAATTACGCTTTGATTGGTTAGAATTTTACAAAATTAAATTCAATGCAGAATGGTTTAATAAACTCTATGACGATTTAGTGCTGAGAACCAATGTAGAATTTGGCTTTTTAGGAGCATACAACAATGACAGAGGCATTCCACCATTTGAAAGATTTTTTGTAGGTGGTGATGGCTTAGCTGGCGTTACACTTGATGGACGAGAAGTTATACGTTTAAGGGGTTATCCTAATCAATCTATCATACCAAAATCAAGGACTAACATCAGTGAAGAATCATTTAATGATGGTGCAACAATTTATAATAAATTTACGTTAGAGTTAAGGTATCCTATAACCTTAAACCCTAGTGCATCAATATATGGACTTACATTTTTAGAAGGTGGTGCGACATTCGATAATTTTAAAGACTTTTCACCTTTTGAGTTAAGTCGCTCTGCTGGCTTAGGATTGCGTATATTTATGCCTGCATTTGGACTTTTAGGCATTGATTTTGGATACGGATTTGACCCAATACCAGGAACTAACACAGGTCCAAATGGTTGGGAAACACATTTTATAATAGGACAACAATTCTAGACTTATGTTGATATTTGGATCTAATACTAAAACAATTTTAATAGCAATTTTTACAATTGTCGTTGCCCATTCTACCGTCAATGCTCAAAGAGGACTCAGGATAGGCTATGTAGATATGACATATATTCTTGATAATATTCCCGAATATCGCCAAGCCTCGCAAATGCTTGATCAAAAAATTCAAGAGTGGAAAAGTGAAATAGCACTAAAGCAGACTAAAATAGATAATCTTAAAGAACAACTCGAAAATGAAAGACCACTTCTCACTCCAGAGCTTATTGAAGAAAAAGAAGATGAAATAAATTTTTTGCAACAGCAACTTTTAGATTATCAAGAAACAAAATTTGGTGCGTCTGGTGAGTTTATCGTTCAAAAAAGACAACTCATACAACCTATTGAAGATCAGGTTTTTAATGCCGTTCAGGAAATCGGAAACATACGTGAGTATGACTTCATTTTTGAAAATTCTGCAGAAGCTTTATTGCTCTTTTCAGCAGAACGGCACGATATTAGCGACAGAGTATTGAAAATGATAAATAGAAGTGCTCGTGATAGTCGCAGAGAAAATAAACTCGACGAAAAAAAGAAGAACAAGAAAAAAACCCGCTTCAAGAAATTGCTAATGAACCCTATAAATCTGTAAAAGACGCCAAAGCAGATGAAGAAAAAGAAAAAGAAAGACAAAAGCAAATATCCGAACGCGAAAGACTTAGAGATTCTATTAGAGAAGCTAGAGAAAAAGTAAGAGACTCCATAAGAAATGCAAGACAAGAAGCATTTGAAAAAAGAAGACAAGAGGCACAACACAGAAGAGACTCCATAAGAAAAGCTAGAGAAAATAATAAATAATAATCTAAAATAAATTCTAACAATAAAGTAAACCATTAATTATGAAATCAATTAACACTATTTTTTTGACTTTAGCCATAGTTTTAGGACTAGTAGGCAATGTGAATGCGCAATCTAAAATTGCTCACATAAATACACAAGATTTTATTGAATCTATGCCAGCATACCAAGATGCGATGAAACAAATTAAGCAAGTAGAAGAAACTTATTCTGCCGAAATTGATGAACTCTTAAAAGAAGCTCAGAAGAAAAACGAACGCTATAAAGCTGAGGCTCCTACCAAGACAGACGAACAAAATCAGGCAAGGATGCAAGAGCTTCAAGAGATGCAAAACTCTATCAGGGAATACAACCAAACCGCTACTAGAGAAGTGCAAAAAAAGAGAGAAGAATTAATGAGACCAGTACTTGAAAAAGCGAGAAACATCATTCAAAAAGTTGCTCGTGACAAAGGCTTTGATTATGTTTTAGATTCATCTATAGGTTCAGGTGTACTTCTAGCTGATGGATACGATTTATTAGATGATGCAAAAGCAGAACTTTCAAAATAATAAACCGATAGATATTTGTTATTTTAAGCCTCAGTTAATTTGAGGCTTTTTTTTATTATGTCAAACCTAAATTCACCCATTGGAATATTCGATTCTGGACTAGGCGGTCTGTCTATTTTAAGTGAAATTCACAAGCAACTGCCCAATGAAAAATTAATTTATTTTGCTGATAGTGCTAATGCTCCTTATGGAGAAAAAACAGAACAGGAGATTGTAAACTTATCCATCAAAAACACCCAGTTTTTAATTAATAACTCCTGCAAGATAATTGTTATAGCCTGTAACACCGCAACGACTAACGCCATACATGTATTAAGAGAAAAATTTGATATCCCATTTGTAGGTATAGAGCCAGCTATTAAACCAGCGACTTTTCAAAGCTTATCCAAAAAAATTGGTGTTTTAGCGACCAAAGGTACACTATCGAGCAAGTTATTTTATAAAAATGCTTCATTGCTTAAACAAGAGACAGAAATTATTGAAGTTGTTGGACGAGGAATTGTTGAAGCTATAGAAAACAACTGCACCAACACAAAAGATTTTAATAATCTCTTAAAAAAACAACTAGAAATTTTTATAAAAAATGAGATTGATTATCTAGTCTTAGGATGTTCTCACTACTCTTTTATTACCAAAAATATTGAAAAAATTATGGGTGAAAACGTTAAGATAATAGACTCTGGTTTTGCCGTAGCTAAACAAACCAACAAAATTTTAGACCTCACTAATTTAAGAAAAAAAACAAACCATAATCTAAAAATTGATATCTACACCAACAAAACATCAATAGATGCTTTAAAAAATGTATTGCACTACCTTAACCTAAATATCAACGATATTAATGTCTATTAATAATTTACAGCTGGGCAATTACATTTATACTTTTCACTTCTCTTACCAAAATTATAGCCAAGTGTAAGTTGATGAAAACCAGAATTTGTCAAGACAATGTCATTAGTTTGATAAGTATATGTATAAGCTATCACAAATCTATTATTAAAAGTGAAACCTAAAAAAGGTGAAATATTACTTAATTTTTGACTGTCAACAGATGTACCATCTGAACTATATTCTGCACCATCAAAGCTTCCTCGATAAGACAAGCCACCCCAAACTCGATTATTGTTTTCTAACTCATAGAATACTTTTGCGTTGATATCGATATTGGCTTCTTCTGTAAATTCTTTATATTGGAACATAAAAGAAGGCTGTAAAGACCATTTTGGATTTCTTAAATAAAAATTATAACCTGATGAAATAAGGTATTGTCGCTGATTATCGTTTTCAAATCTCTCACTGAATATCTGTCTATCTTGATTAATTATGTTCTTGACTGTAGTATGGATGAAAAAATCTTGATAATTATAAGAAACTCCTATATCAACATTAAAAAAAGTTTCAGATTGTTCTACTCCATAAATTATAGGATCAGGATTATTAACAATATCTATATCTGTTTCATCTAAAGATTCTTCTATAACTCCAATGCTAGCACCAAATGATAATTGATTTAATACTGAATTTCTACCCGTTAACTGAAGATGATAAGCAAAAGTAAGATATCCTCCAACTTGAGAAAATCGACCGTTTGCATCATTAAAAAATATACCACCTAATCCAACATTTTCCCCAGCTCTAAAGTTTGCACTAATCGTTTGTAAATTAGGAGCATCATCAACATCAAACCATGCTTGACGCCCTGTTACTCTTATTTTATCGTAGTTTGAAGCTCCTGCCATAGACGGATGTATTAAATACCAATTATCGGTTAAATAATCCTTGTAAATTGGTAACCCTCTTTCTTGAGCATTAGATAAACTATAAAACCCTAATGCTATTAAAACTATAATTATTTTTTTCAATTTCATATTTTTTTTCTCTCTTATCGCTTCAACGTAAAATGTGATTTAAAAGTGCTTGGACTACCTGTTGTAGGTTCTATAAACTCTACTCTAAACCAATAATCCTGTGATGGCATGGCTTTGCCGTTAAATGTTCCGTCCCAACCTATTCCGCCAGGACTGAGTTGTTTGAGCAATTTGCCATAGCGGTCAAATATATAAATTTTTGCGTTAGGTTGATTAGATAATCCTGTGATATTCCATGTTTCGTTAAAACCATCTTGATTGGGTGTGAAAAATGGTGGGAAATCTATCGTTGCAAAACTCACTTGTTGCTCTCCACAACCGCCTTCTTCTCTGCCTCTTATTATATGTGTACCTGGGGTTACAGCGTTAAATACCAAGGTGGTTTGTCCTGGCTCTAAACTGATCCATTCTCCATCATCTAACTGGAATTCAAAATTGCCATTACCAACTATATTACTGACCTCTACCACATAACTTTGACTAAATGATGCCGATAACACTGTGACTTCAAAACTCGGTGGATTGCTCTCTATGATTTCTGCACTGCTTGTGCCTACACAACCTGTGGCGTTGTTGGTTACAGTCACGGTGTAAACGCCTGGCTGATCTGCTTCTATACTCGGTGTGGTATCTGGCAATGCTGTGCCTTCAAAAGTCCATTCAAAACTGAAGTTTGCACTGTCTAATCCTGTATCGATTATTGGTGGTGAGTCTGCATTCTCTATCAATTCACCGTCTTGTCCTATACAAACTATCGCACCATCAAATCCACTGATATCTACATTGGGTAAGGCATTAACTATGATATCAAAACTTAAAAAACGACTCGACTCACACAAGGTTTGCGTATTGACCACTTCGGCTATGATTGTCTGTGGCGTTTGACTGGTTTGATAATTCGTTGGGTCGTCTATTGGTGTGGCATTATTAAAGTTCATCATGCCTTCATAATACACTACCATTGTATTGGCTGGTGAACTTGGATTAACCGCTACATCTTGTTGGGTTAAATCTATCGTGGCTACACCAGATGCACCTACGGCATCGGCACAAACCACAATGTCATCTGGGTTAGTATTGGCTATAGCTGGTCTTGGCTGGATTTGCATTTCTACTTGACCGATTCCTGCCGTATTAAAACAGTCTGTTGTGGTGTTTTCTACTCGTATAAATAATATTTCTCCATCGCTAGCTTGATAGCCTGCTGATATTTCATTCACTCCATCTTCGGCATCTTGCTCCGTTAAGTGATAGCTCACTGTAAAATCTTCTATGCTTTGACCTGGCGTGATATTGGGGTCTAAAAGTGGGATGATGACATCACTGTCGCCATTCGTTAAATCCCAAAGGTTGTCCGTGATGTCCTGAGTCGAAAATATGGTTGCTACACCTGGATTGGTATCGTCGTCCTCACACAAAGTGTAAGCAAAAGGATTGCCATTTGGATTGAGCACTGGAGCACGATGCACCACAATCTCAAAGGGAACAATCACAAAACAGAAGTTACCCGCAACGGCATTGTCCACCCTCGCATAAATGATTTGTGTATTGGTCGGATTGCCATTGGCATCGGTTTCGTTTAAACTGGGATCATTCACGTAAGCATCGGGTGTGGTGATTAGGTCTCTTGCATCTTCATTTTCTGCACCACTTTCGTTGAGATAATAACTGATACTGACATTTTCTGATCCAGCTATCAGGTTTCCGCTTTGGGTTAAATCAAATGGTTCTGCGGCTACACCATCATTGTTATCATCGCAGGCTTCTAATCTCAGAGCATCGGGGTCGGTCTCACTTGGACTTGGCAATGGCAACACGCTGATGGTCATAATTACCGTATCAAAGCATTGATTTTCTGTAGCTGTATCAACGACTTTGATGAAAATACTTTGCGGTTGACTCGTGTTGGTATAGTCCGTCGGATCAGTTATCGGGTTGTCATTGTCTAAATCGGCTTGACTTTCATAATAGGTGAATTGTAAGTTGGCTGGAACTACCGGTTGTCCGACTATCTCTGCCTCTTTGACCGTTAAATCAAAACTAATCTGTGGAAATGGATTTTGATTAGCATCATCATCACAAACTTCTAACACACTTGGTGCGGTAATGGCTGGTAATGGTTCTACCGTTAGTGTAAAACTATTATTGGTATCATCTGTAAAGTCAAATAAGTCAACACAGCCTGTTGCCGTATTTTCTATACGCACATATATAATCTGTGGGTTGGTGATATTGGTGTAATTACTCGGTACGGCTATGGCATTGATGCCATCCTCGGCGTCTTGTTGGGTCTCGTGATAGGTGATTTGTATGTTTGTCGGGTCTTGATTGCCGAGAGCTTCTGGAGTGTTTTGGGTTAAATCAAAACTCGCAAAGCCATTTGCAGTCTCATCATCACAGCGTGTTAAGTCTTCTAAGTTTTGTATTTCTGGACTGGGGATTACTATTAAATCTAATGGACGTGTATCATAACAACCTGTACCATCATCGCCGTTTGGCCCTGTGTTTTCTGCTCTGACATAAAGGGTTTGTTGGTTGGGGTTGTTTGTTCCAAAAGGCTGTGTGGTATCAATAGGATTGACGCCTAAGTCGGCATCGGCTTGGGTCAGGTGAAAGGTGATAGTCACCTCGGGTTCATTATTGAGTATGTCTATAATCGCGACTTCTAAATCAAATTCTGCAAAGCCGTCATTGTCTGGATCACAAACCTCTAAAGGCTCTAGCGTTGGTGCCAAACTTGGAATAGGATCCACCACTAAAGTTAAACTGCTAAAGGATTCACAGCCCGTCGTCTGGCTGGTAACCCTCACCTCTATCGTTTGGGGGTTGGTCGTGTTGACATAGCTGTCTATTGGTGTTATCGGATTGTTATTCGCTAAATCTGTTGGGGTCTCAAAAAACTCGACATTGAGTTCGTTATTCCCTTGGGTGATTTCATCGATCTTATCATTTAAGTCAAAGGTCGCGATCTCATCGCTTAAATTCCCGCCGGTCTCATCATCACATACCGCTAGTGGTTCTGCATCTACAATAGCTGGCAATGGCAAAACCTCGATATCAAAAGATTCGATATTAAAGCAATTCTGGGCATTGCTCGTATCGGTGACTCGTATCCAGATCGTTTGAGGACTGCTCGTGTTTTGATAGTTCGTCGGTTGGGCTATCTCATTTTGATCAGTCTCGGCATCAGTTTCATTCAAGTGGTATGTGATATCTAAATTTGTGGGGGCTAAACTGCCTAAGACTTCTGGCTCGACTTGGGTTAAATCGAAAAATAAAAAGCCGTCTGTATTGTCGTCACATACCGATAGAGGATCTTCTATTGGTGTCAGTATTGGGCTATCGACTACTTGCAACTCAAAACTGCTGACCAAGCTACAACTGTTGTTGATGTCTTCGGTTCTAAAATAGATTGTTTGAACACTTTCTACCACATTAGAATAAGGCGAACTCAAGGCTCCAACGTTATTTTCGGCATCTGATTGGGTTAAGTGATAACTGACTAGTACATCTGGATTGCCAAGGCTAATAGTATCGTCTTGGTCGCTTAAATCAAAGTTGTTGAAAAACCCATCGTTGTCATCGTCGCATTCTACAATATTTGGTGGGTTTAAGTCCACTGGAGCCGAATCTGTGACCGATAGCTCAAAACTGGCCAGCTCAAAACAGGTCGGATCGGCTATGTTTTGGACTCTGACCCAGATTGGTTGTGGGTTGCTCGTGTTCTGGTAAGCCGTCGGGTCTGGTATGGGGTTTACGCCGCCGTTGGCGTCGGGTTGGGATTCGTGGTAACTCACCGAATGGGTTGATGGGTCTTGGTTGGAGCCTAATACCACAAAATTGTTTTCAGTGAGGTTGAAAGTGGCTGTACCTGTGCCACTACCGTCGTCGCATAAACCTAAATCGTCGGGTTGTAATATCTCGACTCTAAAAAATTCTACTGTAAAACTTGTTATGCTAAAGCATTCTGAATCGTCAGTGTTTTCTGCTCTTATAAAAATATTTATTTGTTCGTTAAGTGGCTGATAGTTAGCAGGATCTGGTATAGGATTATCTCCTGTATCAGCTTCGGCTTGGGTGTTGTGGTAAGTGAGTTGGGTCTCTGTGGGATTTAAAATACCTAAACTTACAATATCATTTTGGGTTAAATCAAATATTGGTGGTGTTGCAAAATCAAAACATTCTGACAAATCTTCTGGTGCATTGACAAATTCGGGTTGTTCGTTTACAATTAATTCAAAACTTGTTAACTCAAAACACTCCACAGGGTTGTCGTTGTTTTGAACTCTGACCCAGATGGTTTGAGGATTACTTGTATTGGTATAATTGTCTGGATTAGGAATAGGACTACTGCCACCATCAGCATCAGCTTGGCTAATATAATAGCTGATACTGTGTGTTGTAGCGTCTTGATTAGGACCAAAAGTTTCAGCATTTTGCTCCGTTAAATCAAATTCGGCTTGTCCTGTGCTTCCTGTCATCTCACATTTTTCCATATCAGGGACTGGATTGGCTTCTACATCTAATATTTCTATAGTAAAACTATCGGTTGAAAAACAGGTTGTATCGTTTATATTTTCTGCACGGATGAATATCTCTTGCATTTCTACGCCTGGCTCATAAGCTGTCGGGTTGCTTATAGGGTTATCTCCTGAATCTGCATCGCCTTGACTGGTGTGGTAGGTCAATTGTGTGTCTGCTGGGTTTGATATGCCTAAACTACTCACATTGTTTTCGGTTAAATCAAAAGTTTGGGTTAGGGTGAAATCGCCACATTCTGTTAAGTCTTCGGGTGGAATGGTGATTTCGGGGATTTGAAAAACTTCTATTTGGAAAGAACCGATATCAAAACAAGCTACACTTTCAAGATTGTCCTGCAAAGCCCATATAGTTTGAGGGTTAGATAAGTTTTGGTAAGCAGATGGATCAGGAATAGGATTAATCCCGTCAATAGCATCTTGCTGAGACTCATAATAAGAAACTTCAAAATTATTAGGGTCTTCTCCATTGAGCACATTAGTGTCGTTTTGTGTTAAATCAAATGTGGCAATATCTGTTCCTGGAACATCACTACATTGATCTAAATCTTCTAAAGTACCAACATTAGAAGTTGTTACATCTAACTCAAAAGTTCCTGTATCTAAACAATCTGATATAATAGCACTATTAACCGAATAATGAACTGTAAAAGGAATGCTTGGTGGCGTATAACTTTGTGGATTTGGTATAGCATTCGTTCCATCGATTGCATCTTGAGCCGTTTCGTAAAAGGTTACATTATAAGGCTCTGAATTAGGATTGACTATTGCATAATCAGGGAATTCATCAAAGAAAGTCTGCCTGATGTTTTCTAAAATTGGTTCTAAATTAACATTGAGATTATACTCAGGAATACCGTTAAACGGTAAACATAATATTAAATCTAAATTTTGAGTTATGTCTTCATTTTCATCAAATCTTGGTATAAACTCTATATTTGCACAATCTTCAGCACCTCCACAATCTTCAAGGGAATACGTGGGAATCACACAATACTACTTTGTTTCTGTAACATTGAGAGTTGCTCCTGTTTCTCCAGGTATAGGCACGCCATCTTGTGTCCATTGAAAAGTGAAGCCCGTTGGAGGTTGACCATTAAAAACTTCTAGTGTAACCACATCATCTTCACAAGCGACAGTATTGTCTAATACAAGTCTATCATCACCAACATTCGCCCCTAACTCAAAGCTACCTCCTTCTAAAAAAACTGCTGAATTCAAAATTGAGTCCGAAAAATCTGATATGGCTAATTTAATATGGTAAACCTGCCCAGGAATAACATCAGCTTGTGCAGTGAGCACTCTCATTTGACCATCATATTTGTGATAATTTGGTGGTACATTTGCACCATCAAAAAACTGAGGAAAAGCAAATTCTCCAAGAGAACCCGCACCACAACTATCATTAGTATGAACATTTACGGCACTAACAGGTACATTAGTTTCAGGAACTAAAGCGATATTTAATCCTCCTAAATCAAGCGTTAAATCTGGTGTAGAAGGATTGGCGTCGTGATCATAATCATTAGTATTTGAAATACCTGGACCACTTAAAATGAATGCGAATGTATCTGCGTAGGTACATACAAAGCTTAAACTAGGAAAGTTATATTCATCAGATGCAAACAAATAATTAAAAGATATTTGATCCACAAATGGTGTAAAATCAAATTCTATGACCGTAGCATCATTGGTAACACCACCACCAAGCGCACTTAAATCAGGATCACCTGGTCCAAAAGGATTTTCGGAAGGGATACCAGTAGGTATACCACTGACCCCTTCCGAAGCTAAAACTATTCCATCTTCAAAAGGAAAGTTAGAACAGCCTCTATTAAAATATCCGTAGCTGTCAAATCCCGCACTGGATGCTTCTGCACTTAAAGGGGAAATTATATTTTCAACAATAGAACAAGCGCCTTCAATTAAAACACCATTGACAAGCTGGTCTAAAGTAAACTGTGTGTCATCAACTAAAATTAAGTTCTCACCAACAGTTATTGTAAAGGTTAAAGTCTCAAAACAACCAAAACTATCCGTTACTGTTAACTCAATATCAACATCACCAGAGTTTGTGAAAATTTGATCTACGCTCTGACCAGTTAAAACAGCACCTTGAAAATTCCATTCATAAGTTAAGTCGTCAGTAATTCCACTTGAAGTAGTGGCATCTCCTACAAAAGTTATGGGTTGATTGATATTAACAAACTCTTGACCACTATTATCAGTAGAACAAATTGGGCTAATATTGGCGACTTCAGGCGTAATGGTTTGACAAGGTGGACGACAAGAAATGGCCGCTTCCCAACCTGGTGCATTGAAAAATGTGTTAGACGTAAAAACAACCGTTAAACATCCACTTGGGTTAGCATTGGTTGCGACAATTAAATTTAGTTCTGGATTTCCTGCTAGTGTACCAGAAAAAGTTCCTAAAACAGCATTAGGATCTGCAGTATCAGCGTCGTATATAGTCATTTCGTCTACGCCGTCATTGGCTAAGGTAAATGCTGTAAACTCTAAAATGGTTTGCAGGTTTGGACCATCAGGGCAAATGGTGTAAACAAAATTTTCACCTGCTGTATAATTCCCATCTTGCCCACCACTATCAAAGAAATTTCCACTACAGGTGTTTACTACTGGTCCATCACTAATCAAAAAACGCTCTTTACAGGAAATATAGGCACTCCAACCTAAATCAGTGGTAGTGCCGTCTGATATAAACTCAACTGTCAAACAACCCGAAGGACTGCTCTCATTAGCAATGATGGATTGAAGTTCAGGGTTGTTTGCTAAATCGCCTGTAAAAGTTCCGATTTCAAAAGCGGGATCATTAGTATCGGAATCATAAATAATCATCGTATCAACCCCGTCTTGAAGCTGAAACTCTTCAAACTCTAAAACTGAAATATAATCAGGATCATCGGAACAAATGGTATAAACCAAGTTTTCATTGTTAGTATATTCAGCATTTGCACCACCGCTATCGGTAAATAGTCCATCGCAGGTATTCACGGTGTTGTTGCTTATAGGAAATGTGTTTTCTTGGCAATTAATTTCGGCTACCCAACCTAAATCAGTTGTTGAACCATCTGAAATAAATTCAATGGTCAGACATCGCGTGGGATTATTTGCGGTTGCTGCAATCAGTTGAAGTTCAGGATTGTCAGCTAAATTTCCAGTAAACGTTCCAATTTCTGCAAGAGGGTCATTGGTATCAGAGTCGTAAATTATCATTGTATCAGTACCGTTTTGAAGTTGAAACTCCTGAAATTCCAAAATGGTAAATAAATTAGAGGCATCAGGACAAATAGTGTAAATCTGATTTTCGTCATTAGAATAGTTCCCATCTTGCCCACCACTATCAAAGAAATTTCCACTACAGGTGTTTACTACTGGTCCATCACTAATCAAAAAACGCTCTTTACAAGAAATGTAAGCACTCCAACCTATATCTGTAACGCTACCATCTGATATAAATTCAATGGTCAAACAACCCGAAGGACTGTCTTCTGTTGCAATAATGGATTGAAGTTGTGGGTTGTTTGCTAAATCACCCGTAAACGTTCCAATTTCAAAAGCAGGGTCATTGGTATCAGAATCGTAGATAATCATTGTATCAACTCCATCTTGAAGTTGAAACTCTTGAAATTCTAAAACAGAAATAAAATCAGGATCATCAGAGCAAATGGTATAAACAAAGTTTTCGTTGTTGGCATATTCATCATTTGCACCACCAGTATCGGTAAAAAGACCTTCGCAAGTATTGACAGTGCCATTACTTATAGGAAACATATTTTCTTGACACTTAATTTCAGCTACCCAACCCAGGTCGGTTATTGAACCATCTGAGATAAATTCAAAGGTTAGACATCGAGTTGGGTTATTTTCGGATCTTGCAATAAGCTGGAGTTCAGGGTTATCGGCTAAATTACCTGTAAACGTTCCAATTTCAGCAGAGGGTCATTGGTATCAGAATCATAAACAATCAGGGTGTCAAAGCCGTCTTGAAGTTGAAACTCCTTAAATTCTAAAATGGTAAATAAATTAGAGACATCAGGACAAATGGTATAAATAAAATTTTCATTATCAGCGTAAGATCCATTTGTGCCACCAGAATCTGTAAATAAACCTACACATGTATTATCTGTTGTTCCATCTTCAATTGTAAATACATCTCCTTCTCGACAGGATATGCTCGTCGCCCAACCTGTACTGACCGTAGAAGCATTTGAAATAAATTCAATAGTCAAACATCCAATAAAAACATCATTATTTGCGGTGATATATTGCGACTCAGGGTTATCTGCCAAGCCTCCAGTAAAGGTTCCTATCTCTGCAGAGGGTCATTGGTGTCTGAATTATAAATAATCATTGTATCTCCATCGTCTCCAATATCAAATTCAGAAAACTCTAAAACAGAAAATCCAAACTCCTCAGGGCAAATCGTAAATACAAAACTCTCATTATTGTCATAGTCACCATTCAGTCCGCCCGTATCAAAAAAGTTGCCGCTACAAATATCAAACGAAGCATTTTGGATATTGAAATTTTGAGCGTAAGAACTAAAATAACTTAAACAAATGATAAATATGGTGTATATGTATTTCATTCAATTAATTTTGGTTCGTAAATATATATAATTCGTTAATTTTGTGTTATCAAATTCAAAGAAAATTTAAAATATCATGTCCAACCAAATAAAAACTGTTAAAACTTCTGATGAAAGTATCTTAAAATTTGAAGCTAACGACTTCTTAGTTAAGCATAATAGCTTTGAATTCCACAATATAGAAGAAGCTAAAGACTCTGTTTTAGCCCAACAACTCTTTCATTTACCTTTTGTTAAAACGGTTTATATCGCTCAAAATTTTGTTGCGATTCAAAAATACAATATTATAGAATGGGAAGATGTGCAACAAGAGCTCGCTGAACAAATTCAAAATTTTATCAACTCTGATCAAAATATTGTTGTAGAAAAGTCAGAACAACCCAAAAAAATTCCCGTTACAGTTTATGCAGAGAGCACACCAAACCCACATGTAATGAAATTTGTGGCTAACAAAAAATTGGTTTTAAAACCTTTAGAGTTTAAAAGTATTGATGATACTTCAGAAGTGGAACTAGCCCAAAAATTATTTCACTTTCCCTTTGTGAAAGAAGTTTATATGGATGAAAATTTCATTTCTGTTCAAAAATACGATATGGCAGAATGGGATGATATTACCATGAAGTTAAGAGAATTTATTAGATCTTATTTAGAAAAAAATGCAGAGATAGTAAAATCTATTAAATCTAAAAACGTTCAACCTAATGAAAATATTTCAACTCAAACCAATACAACGACAAAAAATCTCCAAGGGATTTCTAAGCAAATTTCAGAAATTTTAGAAGAATATGTCAAACCTGCTGTAGCGAGTGATGGCGGCAATATTGTGTTTCAATCTTATGACGAAGACACCCAAGCCGTCCATGTTATTTTACAAGGTGCTTGTAGTGGTTGCCCTTCTTCAACTATGACTTTGAAAAATGGCATTGAAACCTTGCTTAAAGACATCTTGCCACAACAAGTGAATGAAGTGGTGGCAATAAATGGATAAAGCTGAGCATATTCATTTGCATGCCTTTACAATCTACAAGGGTTTGGTTGTATTGAGTGTTATCAGGTTTAGCACCACTCATCAAAGACAAGTGCCTGCCAAGCAGATAATCAAACACTTATGTTTAACTCAAGTCTTTTGGTGAATGCAAGAATAAACATTCACATCTCAATAAAGTTTATCCTGAAGTATTAAAAGACTCGATGTTTAAACACATAAGACATCATATCTAATGAAATTGGAAATTATATCAAAGAGAAGAAATTTGCTTACGTGTTAAACTTAGTGATTTTAGTTTAAGAAAAAGAAATTGGTTTTTTTAATAAATCAAAGTATTTTTAAGCTTCCTTAACTTCAAATTAAACAAAAGAATATTTAATTTTACCCCAATAATTATCAAACTTAAGCGTTAAATCATAAAACACTCTCATTTTGAACAAACAATATTTGATCATTTCTATTTGCTTTTTAATTACTAATTTTATTAATGCCCAAGACCAAAACATAAATTTTACCAATTCAAAACTTGATAAGGTCGTTTTAAAAGAAATGCAAATCGATACTTTGGTCTGGTATTTTGAAGATTTTAAAGAAAGTATTGTCATTGACTCCTCGTGGCAAAAATTACTATCAAATCAACAATTATTCAAACATCAACAAGACCTTTATGCAAATGAAAACTATATAGAAACTGTTGACTATGAGTTATCAACCGATACTTTGAAGCATCGCTTAAGCTTATTAAATGCCAAAACGCCTTTAGATATTTCTTACAGTAAAGATTTAGAAAGTGTCATTCAATATTATCTCAAACGAGAAAAAGAAAAGACTGAAAAACTGATGCGTTTAAGTCAGTATTATTTTCCGATGTTTGAAAGTGTTTTTGATAAATATAATATTCCTTTAGAAATCAAACACTTAGCTTTAGTAGAATCGGCTTTAAACCCGAGAGCAAAATCTTGGGTAGGTGCAACTGGTTTGTGGCAATTTATGTATTCTACTGGAAAAATGTATAACTTAGAAGTAAGCAGTTATGTTGATGAACGTATGGATCCTGTTAGGTCAACTGAAGCCGCGGCAAAATATCTCAATCACTTATACAATATTTTTGAAGATTGGGATTTGGTACTAGCCGCTTATAATTCTGGTCCTGGCAATGTCAATAAAGCCATTAGACGCAGTGGAGGACAAAAAGATTATTGGTCAATCAGACCTTATTTGCCCAGAGAAACAGCTGGTTATGTGCCTTCTTTTCTGGCGATGCTATATATTTTTGAATATGCTGATGCTCATGACTTTCAGCCTCAATCTTCGCCTATGCCATATTTGGCAACGGATACCATTCAAACTAAAAATTTAATTAAACTCGAACAAGTTGCTGAAATCACCAACACCGATATTGAATTTTTAAAGTTCCTCAACCCAAGTTATAAGTTGGGGATTATACCTTATGAACCTGAGAAAAATTACACCTTAAGATTACCCTATAAAGTCGCTGGCTTGTTTGTCGCCAATGAAGATAAATTTTACGATTATGCTCAAAAAGATATTGCTGCATCAGAAGAAACTTTACCTCAATATTATAAAGTCAGTGACAAAATTAGATACCGTGTCAAACGCGGAGATTATCTCGGCAAAATCGCCAGTCGATATGGTGTGCGAGTAAGCGAAATTAGACGATGGAATGGTATGCGAAACAACAGAATAAATATTGGTGATAGACTCACCATTTATCCTCGAAAGGCTAACTATACACAATCACCTAAACGTAAAATAAAAAACGATAAAAAAGACCATCAATTATCGAAAAATCAAAAAATTTATGTGGTCAAACCAGGAGATTCTTTGTGGAGTATCTCCAAAAAATTTGAAGGTTTGAGTGTTGAAGATCTCAAAAAAATAAATAATATCAATAATACAACTTTAAAACCTGGAATGACTTTAAAGCTGAAGTCTTAGTTCTAACTAAAAATGGTTTTTTGCCACAAATGAACTGATAATTTCAACACACATTTGTACTTCTGCTACCTAAAAAACGAAAGCAACTACAAATCATTCAAATTTTAAAAAATTCCTTTCAATTCTTCTAATACAATTTCCCCATTAGAAATATTAAGTCCTTTTTTTAGACGTGAATCTTTTTCAATTGCCTTTTCCCACCCCAAATCGGCTATAGATTTCACATATGGAAAAGTGACGTTTGTTAATGCCAAAGTAGAAGTATAAGGTACAGCACCAGGCATATTGGTCACACAATAATGCAAAACTTCATCGACGATATAAGTAGGGTTTTCATGGGTTGTAGGTTTTGTCGTTTCAAAACAACCTCCTTGGTCAACAGCCACATCTACCATAACTGTTCCGTGTTGCATGTCTTTAAGCATATCCCTTTTAATGAGTTTTGGGGCTTTGGCACCTGCTATCAGCACCGCTCCAATAATCAAGTCTGCATCTTTGATGTGTTTTCTGATATTGTATTCATTAGAAAATTCGGTAATGACGTGTGGTGGCATAATATCATTAACATATCTTAAGCGTTTCATATTAATGTCCATCATCACCACACTGGCACCAAGACCTCTTGCCATTTTTGCGACTTGAACGCCAACAACGCCTGCACCGATAACTAAAACTTTTCCAGGTGGAACTCCAGGTACACCACCCAATAAAATTCCCCTACCTTTAATGGGTTTTTCTAAAAATTTTGCACCTTGTTGAGTTGCCATCCGTCCTGCAATTTCTGACATTGGCGTTAGCAATGGTAAGTCGCCATCGTCGTCTTGAACCGTTTCATAAGCTAAACAAACCGCTTTAGATTTTAGCATTGCTTTGGTTAGTGACTGACTTGAAGCAAAATGGAAATACGTAAATACAATTTGATTGCACTTTACCAAATCGTATTCTTTTTCAATAGGTTCTTTCACTTTGACAATCATTTCAGCGATGTCATAAACAGATTCAATGGAATCTAAAATTTGAGCACCAGCATTTTTATAATCGTTGTTGGTAAAACCGCTTGCTAAACCTGCATGAGATTGCACATAAACCATGTGCTTAGCTTTGACGAGTTCAAAAACACCAGCTGGTGTGACGGAAACTCGACTTTCATTGTTTTTAATTTCAGTAGGAACGCCTATAATCATAGTGGGTAGTTTTTAGTTGATAGTTAGTAGTAAGCATTTGTTAATTTAAAAAAATTAGTATTGATTTTGTGAGGGTAAATATATTTAAAACATATTTATAATTGAATAAACCCTATATAATTTTAGGGGGAAAATTAATTAATAAGATAAATAGGGTTGACTCCTTTTTTAAAATGGTGTTATGTGTTTTAATAGTCTTGATTTCAAAACCATTCACAACTTAAATTCAAAAGACTGCCTGCCTAGCCGAAGTGACAGGCTTAATTTTCCTGTCGTTTGATTCTCAGTGACGTGTTTTCACCGTCATGGCGAGGAAGCATCACGAAGCCATCTCATGTATCTTACCCGTAATGGTTTTCAAATCCCAAAACACTTCTACAAGGCTCAGTGCAATGCCTTTCAACTTTCAACTTCCAACTCATAAACTCATATCGGAGATCCCGAGAGGCTTTGCCGATTCGGGAAACTAAAAACACCTACTTCACAATCAATTTCAACACCTGTGATTTGGCTTGGGCGTTGGTGACTTTTATTAAATATAGTCCTGTGGAGAGTTGGTTGATATCTATGCGGTTGTTTTCTAATTTAGCTTGTTTGAGTTTTTGACCTTGTAGGTTGTAAATGGTATAAGCCATAAGCGGGGTTTGACTTTGCAGAAACACCTTATCGCTTGCGGGTTGTGGGTAGAGTTTGATGTCTAAAGGATTATCTTGCTCTACGACGCTCAAGGTGCAATTGCCTGTGCCGTATTGGGCGATAAAAAAATCCGTGTCGCTGCCAGTTTTGGTTATGGAGCCATTAGGATTGCCAGACAGCAAGGTGCCGCCAAAATGCCCACCGACCACGATATTACCTTGGCTATCAATGTCCATAGCCATGATCATGTCAAAAGCTATGGATGCCGATGGCATAGGGATAACTTCCTGTAGTGCCCCAGTGGTTTTATTGAACCTTAACACCGCATTATCGGTAGCGAGTAAACCTACGCCACCGACTCCTGTGCCAAAGGGCATGCCATCCCACTCGTTGTTTAAGCTCCCGAGACCGAGATACACATCATTGCCATTAATGGCAATGCTACGACCGGGGAAGCGACTATCTTTTATGGCATTAGTGCCCCAAATTAAATTACCGCCAGAGTCTAACTTTATTAGAAAGGGACTCTCTGGTGTTGATTCATTGGGATCGGATATGAAATTATAACCCGCAAAACTATCCAATTCATTAGAAATATTACTGTTAGCGTACTTCCCTGTAAGATAAATATCTCCATTATCATCAAGGGCTAAATCACCGAGGGTCCAAGAATTTTTTTTTACATTTTCATGATACCAAACCACTTGCCCTTGGTTATCTAAAGTCGCCAGATAAAAAGCTTTATCTTCTCCACTCGCTACTCCAAAACCATTAATACTCAAAGAGCCATCTTGACGCCTTGTATCCGCAATATAATACTGCTGTAAATTGGGGTCGTAAGCGAGTTGGTAATCATACCAATCTAAACCGGGTTGCATATCTAAAGGAATAAAGTTTTCCAAGTTTCCATTGGTATCATAAACTATTATAGCCGATTCACCTAAAGGATTTGTAACTGTAAGTTGACCTTCTAAGTGATTCCCAGGAAATAAACGAATTAAAGAATGGGTTTTTCCATTTGATTCAACCATCGTTTTTTGCATAAATCCTGAAAACTGGTCTATCGGGCCTTCTGGTTCGCGTAACCATTGAAACACCCCTTGATCATTATATTTAATGATAAATATCCCTTTTCTGCCTTCTTCTAAGCTACCATCAAATAAGACTGGATTTTTTATAGAATCATTATCAAAATGGGTTGGAGTGGAACAATTACAATTACCAGTTATACCTGTAACATATACATTATTATTACTATCTATACCTATACTCGTCGCCCAATTAATATTAAAAGAACCAATGGTTTTAGACCATCTAAAATTGCCTTGACAATCCGTTGAAAACACAAATATATCTTTACTAGCCCCATTCGAGCTATAGGTGGTTATCAAAGTTCCATCATAATCGGTCTGCGAGGCTCCGATCTCGGCAAGAAAATAATAGTTATCGTTTTGGTCTATGGCAAGGTCTAACACCCGTTCAACGCCCGTACTAAATACTACAGAACCTTGCGCGAGACTCACTAACCCACCTCCCCGCTTCGCCCATTGCCAATCAGGGGTTTGGGCTAAGGTTAAATTCAAGCTAAATACGGTTAATATTATAATTATATATCTGTAATTCATCATGTTATTCTTTTATTAAAATTAATTGTTAAGCCCCTTAGATTCCCCAAAGGGGGACTTTTTGTTGTGGGTTTTATGTTGATTAGTTTTGTCATTATTTTAGTTTTTTATTAAAATGTTTTACCTACTCCACAATCAATTTCAACACCTGTGATTTGGCTTGGGCGTTGGTGACTTTTATTAAATATAGTCCTGTGGAGAGTTGGTTGATATCTATGCGGTTGTTTTCTAATTTAGCTTGTTTGAGTTTTTGCCCTTGTAGGTTATAAATGGTATAAGCCATAAGCGGGGTTTGACTTTGCAGAAACACCTTATCGCTCGCGGGTTGTGGGTAGAGTTTAATCTCTAAGGGATTATTTTGCTCTGCGACGTTCAAGGTGCAATTGCCTGTGCCGTATTGGGCGATAAAAAAATCCGTGTCGCCGCCAGTTTTGGTTATGGAACCATTAGGATTGCCAGACAACAAGGTGCCGCCAAAATGCCCACCGACCACAATATTGCCTTGACTATCAATGTCCATAGCCATGATCATGTCAAAAGCTATGGATGCCGATGGCATAGGGATAACTTCCTGTAGCGCCCCAGTGGTTTTATTGAACCTTAACACCGCATTATCGGTAGCCAGTAAGCCGACGCCACTGACTCCTGTGCCAAAGGGCATGCCATCCCACTCATTGTTTAAGCTCCCGAGACCAAGATAGACATCATTGCCATTAATGGCAAGACTACGACCGGGGAAGCGGCTAAAAAGTTTTGCATTTGTACCCCAAATTAGATTACCTGAAGAGTCAAACTTCATTAAAAATGGGCTTCTTTTGTCGAACTCATTTGCATCTGCAACAAAAGTATAGCCTGCAAAACTATCTTGCACACTATCTCCTCCTTGACTATAGTAGCCAGTAAAATAAATATCCCCATTATTATCTATGGCAATATCGCCCAAAGACCAACCCCCGTTAGAAGTATTTTCATGATACCATAAGACCTGGCCTTGATTATCGAGAGCGGCTAAGTAAAACGCTTTATCATCTCCGGTAGTCGCACCAAACCCATTAATACTGAGTTCAGGTTCGGTGCCTCTTACGGTATCTGCAATATAATACCGGTCTAAATTGGGGTCGTAAGCGAGTTGGTAGTCGTATCTATCGGTACCAGGTTTTAAGTCTAGAAGTATAAAATTTTCTAAGTTACCATCAGCATCGTAAATGATAATAGCGTTTTGTCCTTCTTGGTCTGTGACAGTAAGCTGACCATCTAAGTGAGTTCCTGTAAAAAACCAAACCAAAGAATGGCTTCTCCCGCTGGGTTCTATTATTGTTTTTTGCATAGAACCTCCTAAATGATCTATTGGACCTTCAGGTTCGCGTAACCATTGAAAATTGCCTTGGTCATCATATTTAATAATAAAAATGGATTTTAATTCATCTTGTAATGTACCATCAAATACAGCTGGAGCTTTAATTGTGTCATTAGCAAAATGTGGCGGTGTAGGTGGTCCAAAATTTCTTGTATTCCCAGTCACGTAAACGCTATTATTATTATCTAATCCAATAGAATTAACACTATCACCACCTCCACCACCAATACTTTTACCCCATCTAAAGTTACCCTGACAATCTGTTGAGAACATATAGATATCTTTTGTATTATTATTGTTATAAGTTGTAATAGGCATACCTTCATAATCGGTTTGAGCACCACTTACTTCTGCCAAATAATAATAATTGTTATTAGAATCTATTTTTAAATCTAAGACACGTTCTACACCTGTACTCGTAGTTTCATTACCTTGTAAATTAATTGTTCCCCCACCACGTTTAGCCCATTGCCAGTCCGGGGTTTGGGCATAGGATATCAATGATCCGAAAAATAAAAAAATAAGGGTGAAAGCTAAGCCCCTAAATCCCCCAAAGGGGGACTTTTTGTTGTGGTTTTTATGTTGATTGATTTTGTCATTATTTTAGTTTTTTATTAAAATGTTTTACCTACTCCACAATCAATTTCAACACCTGTGATTTGGCTTGGGCGCTGGTGACTTTTATTAAATATAGCCCTGTGGAGAGTTGGTTGATATCTATGCGATTGTTTTCTAATTTAGCTTGTTTGAGTTTTTGCCCTTGTAGGTTATAAATGGTATAAGCCATAAGCGGGATTTGACTTTGCAGAAACACCTTATCGCTCGCGGGTTGTGGGTAGAGTTTAATCTCTAAAGGATTATTTTGCTCTGCGACGTTCAAGGTGCAATTGCCCATGCCGTATTGGGCGATAAAAAAATCCGTGTCGATGCCAGTTTTAAATATGGAGCTATTAGGATCGCCAGACAGCAAGCTACCGCCAAAATGCCCACCGACCACGATATTACCTTGGCTATCAATGTCCATGACTATGATCATGTCAAAGGCTATGGATGCCGATGGCATAGGGATAACTTCCTGTAGCGCTCCAGTGGTTTTATTGAACCTTAACACCGCATTATCGGTAGCCAGTAAGCCGACGCCACTGACTCCTGTGCCAAAGGGCATGCCATCCCACTCATTGTTTAAGCTCCCGAGACCAAGATAGACATCATTACCAGTAATGGCGATGCTACGACCGGGGAAGCGACTATCTTTTATGGCATTAGTACCCCAGATTAAATTACCGCCAGAGTCTAACTTTATTAGAAAGGGTACTTTAGGTGCTGTCATAGCAGGATCTGTGATAAATGTATAACCTGCAAAACTATCAACTTCATTATTTAAACCCTCATTGAACTCACTTGTAAAATAAACATCACCATTATTATCTAGAGCAATATCACCTAATGTCCAACTATTTGTTCTCGTACTTTCGTGATGCCACAAAACTTGCCCCTGGTTATCTAGGGTAGCTAGGTATAGGGCATTTTCATTTCCATTTGCTACACCAAAACCATTTAAGCTAAGCTCTTCACTACCTTGACGTTTGGTATCCGCAATATAATACCGGTCTAAATTGGGGTCGTAAGCCAATTGGTAATCGTAGCGGTCTAAGCCAGGTTGCATATCTAATAAGATAAAGTTTTCCAAGTTTCCATTGGCATCATAAACTATAATAGACGATTGCCCTAAGGAGTCTGTAACTGTGAGTTGTCCTTCAAGATGAGTACCTGAACCAAAGCGTACTAAAGAATGTGTTCTGCCATTTGGTTCTACTACTGTTTTGTGCATAAAACCAAAAGAATCAAAGATAGGCCCTTCAGGTTCTCGTAGCCATTGAAAATTGCCTTGATTATCGTATTTTATAATGAAAAGAGACTTAAGCTCATCTTGTAAGCTACCGTCAAAAACGGCAGGTGCTTTTATAGTATCATTTGCAAAACTAACACCCTCTGTACCAAGATTAAATGTCCCACCTGAAATATAGACATTATTGCTAATATCTATATTAATAGAATTTGCAAAATCGCTAGCACTACCCCTATACTCTTAGACCATCTAAAGTTACCCTGACAATCTGTTGAGAACATATAGATATCTTTTGTATTATTATTGTTATAAGTTGTAATAGGCATACCATCATAATCGGTTTGAGCACCACTTACTTCTGCCAAATAATAATAATTGTTATTAGAATCTATTTTTAAATCTAAGACACGTTCTACACCTGTACTCGTAGTTTCATTACCTTGTAAATTAATTGTTCCCCCACCTCGCTTAGCCCATTGCCAGTCGGGGGTTTGGGCTAAGGTTAAATTCAAGCTAAATACTGTTAATATTATAATTATATATCTATAATTCATCATGTTATTCTTTAATTAAAATTAATTGTTAAGCCCCTTAGATTCCCCAAAGGGGGACTTTTTGTTGTGGGTTTTATGTTGATTAGTTTTGTCATTATTTTAGTTTTTTATTAAAATGTTTTACCTACTCCACAATCAATTTCAACACCTGTGATTTGGCTTGGGCGTTGGTGACTTTTATTAAATATAGTCCTGTTGAGAGTTGTTGGATGTCTATGCGGTTGTTATCTAATTTAGCTTGTTTGATTTTTTGACCTTGTAGGTTGTAAATGGTATAAGCCATAATCGGGATTTGACTTTGCAGAAACACCTTATCGCTCGCGGGTTGTGGATAGAGTTTGATATCAAATGAGTTGCTAAACTCTTCCGTGCTTAATGTGCAATTACCTGTGCCGTATTGGGCGATAAAAAAATCCGTGTCGCCGCCGGTTTTAAATATGGATTTATTAGGATCGGCAGTCAACAAGGAGCCGCCAAAATGCCCACCGACTACAATATTCCCATTGCTATCGATGTCCATAGCTATGATCATGTCAAAGGCTATGGATGCCGATGGCATAGGGATAACTTCTTGCAATGCTCCTGTGGTTTTATTGAACCTTAACACCGCATTATCGGTAGCCAGTAAGCCGACGCCACTGACTCCTGTGCCAAACGGCATGCCATCCCACTCGTTGTTTAAGCTCCCGAGACCGAGATACACATCATTACCATTGATGGCAATGCTACGACCGGGGAAAGGACTAAATCTTAAAGCGTTAGTGCCCCAAATTAGATTCCCATTTGAATCTAGTTTGATAAGAAAAGGATGTTGGTTATCATTTTCAATAGGGTCAATTTCAAATGTGTAACCCGCAAAACTATCTACAGCAGTACTACTATTGCTAAAATTATTATTTTGATAACCTGTAAAATAAATATCACCATTATCATCCACAGCAATATCACCTAATGACCAGCCACCAACATTATTGTTCTCATGATACCAAACCACTTGTCCTTGGTTATCGAGAGCGGCCAAGTAAAAGGCTTTATCATCTCCGGTAGTCGCACCAAACCCATTTATACTGAGTTCAGGTTCGGTGCCTCTTACCGTATCCGCAATATAATACCGGTCTAAATTGGGGTCGTAAGCGAGTTGGTAGTCGTATATATCTAAACCAGGTTGCATATCTAAAGGAATAAAGTTTTCCAAGTTTCCATTGGTATCATAAACTATTATAGCCGATTGACCTAAAGAGTCTGTAACAGTAAGCTGACCATCTAGATGTGTTCCAGGACCAAAACGAACTAAAGAATGTGTTCTGCCACTAGGTTCTATTACTGTCTTTTGTAGGGGAGCTCCAAAATAATTTACAGGACCTTCAGGCTCTTGCAACCACTGAAAATTGCCTTGGTCATCATATTTAATGATAAACATAGACTTTCTGGCCTCTTCCATACTCCCGTCTAGCATTGCAGGTGTTTTTATAGTATCATTTGAAAAATGTGGTGCTGGTGAACCAAAATTTCTCGTAATTCCTGAAATATAAATATTATCATTGGCATCGACTACAATTGAATTAGCTCTATCAATAGATCTTCCGCCTATACTTTTAGACCATCTGAAGTTACCTTGACAATCTGTTGAGAACATGTAGATATCTTGATAAGCACCATTCGAGCTATAGGTAGTTATCAACGTTCCATCATAATCGGTCTGCGAGGCTCCAACTTCGGCTAGAAAATAGTAGTTATCGTTTTGGTCTATGGCAAGGTCTAATATCCGTTCAACACCCGTACTAAATACTTCAGAGCCTTGTAAATTTACAGTACCTCCACCCCGCTTCGCCCATTGCCAGTCTGGAGTTTGAGCATAGGAAACATTTATATGTAAAGCACATATAAAAATAATTAAAGTTATATTTATGATTTTCATTATTTTAGGTTTTGAATTAAACATTCTTATTCTTTGATTAGTATCAATTGATTTAAAATTTTACCACCATGTTTTAGAACTACAATGTATTGTCCTGAATTATAGACTGATAAGTCTAACAATACCTCATCTTTTAGGTTGTTGATTTTTCTTTGGTCTTTGAGGTAACCTAAAATAGTATAGATTTCTATTTCGGCGTTTTCTACTTTATCTATGTTTAATAATTCATAAAACAATGTTGTTATATGGGTTACAGGATTTGGTGAAGCTTTGAGTTTGGCATCTATTCTGGGTTGAGAATTATTATAAATGATTTCAATTTCATGTATACAGAAAGCATCTCCTGCTTGTTGCCCCATAACTTGCACAAAATCAGAACCTCCAGTAAAGCCAGCATCTGGAATAAAAGTCAAGAGATTAGAGCTATTAAAACTAACCGATGAATTTGCCGGAATGGTTATTGGATTAGGGCTATAAACGCCATTATAGGAGGTAAGGCTTAAGGTTATTGCAAAGCTGTTATTGTTGTTAATAGACCCGATGATATCATAGGATATGAAATTGTTATTAGAATTAGCAATGGACTCTAGATTGTATTCAATATTACAGCTTGCTTCACAACCTCCATCTATATCTATGTCTAAATCTGCTGATGTCGAAACACATCCCAAATCATTTGTAAGGCTGAGATTTAAAAATCCATCAGAGGGAATTATCACATAATCTGAAACAACACCATTTTGACTGACACTGTTGTCGTTAAAATTCCATGAATAAGGATGAAATTCAGGAATAGGACCAATGATATAAGGAACTGGTTCAGACCTTATAGTTTCAGTACAAAAATCGATACAACCCTCAGGAAAAATCCATAAAAATTCATCAGGCGATTTGGGGACAAACACGTTGGCAGTGGTAGAGCGACCTGATTGGGGTTGATAGGTTACACTATAAGCGCCACCTGTATTTACGTTAATATATGTACCTTGCATACCGTTACTCCATGTATATAAAGCGTTAGGTTGCGGGTTAGTAATCTTAAGCGTTACAGAATAGGCTTCACACTGGTTTAATTGGATATCAATTTGAGGTTCAATACTCGGTAAAACGTTAACAGCAATAGTCTCACTTGTCTGACAATTAGTGGTATTGTCTTTAGCTTCTATCAAATACTCAAAAACACCAGCAGTTTGCATGGTTTCAGTATAAGAAATGTCTGGTCCAGACGTCCAAGCTTGAACGATATTAGGTTGCCCATTTTGTACTATAGATATTTGATATTCAGCATTACTTGGTGAAACTGTTCCCGAAAACTCGAGTTCTTCACCTTCGCAAAGTAATGTATTCCCATCAATATTAAGGCTAGGATTTGGGAAATTGTTAACATACACGCCAGCCAATTCTTCATATAAACAACCGTTGGCATCAGTTAACTTTAGGCTATAAAGTCCTTCGGTTGAAGCGTTAAAAGTCGAGTTGGTTGCACCGTTTATGTTTTGACCGCCTAAAACCCATTGATATCCAGAAGGTGTTTCTCCTCCAAAGGGTGGTTCATAAAATAGGTTTACATTTTCACCTTGACATAATAAAGGATTATCAGGTTTTATTTCCCCTCCAAACTCCGCCTTCAGCACCTCAAGACTTTCAATGCTAAACGTCTTGCTACAACCATAGGGGTTGGTGGCAATGAGAGTTATCTGATTAGTAGGATTTGCATCCATTTGAATGACAATATCTTGAAGTGTATTGGTGGCGCCTTGAAATTCCCATTGATAAGTGACATTAGGGTCGGGATTTGTGGGGCTTAGCACCACTTGTTCTTCCGTGCAAAAAGGAGAACTATTAGAAATACTAAATGTAGCATCGGGCAAGCTTAAATCTACGTTTTCTACTTTTATATTGCAAGGCGGAAAACCTTGTTGTTCAATATATAAAGTAAATTCGTAATTGCCAGGTGGTAAAGTGGCTGTAGCTTGGTTAAAATCTTGATTGCTTGGGTCGATGACTATAGATTGCCCAGTATCAGTATTAGTTATGTCATAATTAGCCTCTAAATTATTAAAGCTAGGCAAAAATGTAGAGTCATTGTGTAGGATAACATCATACCCATTACCATTACTATTACAGGTTATTTCAGTATTTAATATAGGATGATAGCCAACATCTACACTTGCAAGGCTATCTGTAAAACAATCATTATAATTAGCTTGTGCTTTAAATTTAAAACTTCCACTTGTATTAACATTAAATATATAGGTAACTTGACCAGGGCTAGACTGAGCGCTATCAAAAGTTGCATTGGCATCAGAAAAACTATCTGAAGTTTCTATAACCACAGAAACAGGATTATTAGAAAACGTTGCAGTGACTTCAACTTGATTGCAATTAATCCAATTTGCGTCAACACTAATGGTTTCGTCTTCACATTCTAGTTTGTCTTCACAGTTCTTAAAAATTTCATAAACACTTGTTGTGGTTATACATCCATTAGTTCCAGTAACTTGAACAGTATAGGTTCCAAAGCCGTTATTATTATTGCTTAAGTCTATGGTATTAGAGGTTTCGCCCTGTATAATAGTACCATTAAATAGCCACTGAAAAGACTGATTGCCATTGGGGTCTTGAACATTGACTTGTAACACAGCATCTATATCTTCTGCTTGGCAAAACGTATTACCTCCAGAAAATAATGATATATCAGCTTCAGGAGCAGGTTTTACTGTTATTGTACCGCTTGCAGTAGCATCATTACAAATATCACTCTGAATAGAAATATTGTAACCAATGGCTATATCGCTATCAACATTGTTTAAAACAATATCTTGAATGGTATATGAAGTTGTAGAATTTATTGTTGTGTTATTAAAATTATTAAAGTTATTTTCAAAGTTGATATTGACATCTTGAGGACTTAAACCCGGTAATTCTATGTCGCTTGTAATGTCTACGTCAAATGGTGTTCCTGCACAAATTTCTGCAGGCATATTTACCGTAAGTGTAGGCGATTCAATCAGCGAAAAATCAAACCTATCAATTTCCTGCATTTGACCGCAGACCTTAGCATTTACTATAATTTGTCCTGTGTTAATATAGTTACCACTACTATCTGTAAAAGGTTCATTAAATAATATGATAGGATTATTGGTTCCAATTCCATCAGACACTGTTGCTAATTGTGGTGGATCGAATGTCCAAACATAAGTATCAGAATCTTGATAGTCCAGCGAAAATTCTGCCAAACTACTGGCACAATAACTTTCAGGTCCAGCAGATGGTGGGGTAGAATTATCTACGATTTGTTCGTCAACTTGAAAAAGATTAATATCTTTAGTCAAAATACTTGACAAGCAATTTTCTGCATTTGGGTCAAACAATTGGGCTGAAACTTGATAGTTTGTAAATCCCTCGTCAAAAATTACAGAGACTTCATCTCCTTGATGAGGCCCAATGATTTGACCATTGCTTACAGACCAAATAATATTTCCTTCATTGATAACATTAGATAAACTATAACTTAACAATTGGTTAGGACATACGTAATCCTCACCTAAAATTTCAGTATTGCTAGGGAAACTTGGATTGTCAACAATTTCAATAGAAGAAGATGTTTCACAAAAGCCATCAGCATTTACTGTTATTGTATGTAATCCTGTCTGAGTAAAAGCATAATCAAAACTATTCCCTATTCCAGTGGCAACAGTATTGTTTAAGTGTTTAATTGACCATTGTGCATTAGTTGCATTAGTATTTACAAGCTGAAAATTAACTACGTTTTCTATACAACTTACAACTGGATGCTGGTCTATTTCTAAGTTTTCTAAAACTTTTATATCAATTTCAGCCGTGCCGCCACAGCTAATTAAGGTGTTGGTGTAGTTGGCTTTAAGCGTGTAGATACCTGAATCAAGTCCATCGGTATCAACGGCTATTTCGTTTCTTTGGTCAACAAGAATTGTGCTGTTGGGGTATGCTGTACCAAATTCATCGATTAGTGTCCATTGGAAATCTGTAGTTGGCTATTGGGGTAGCGAAAAAACGCTTTGTTCACCTTCGCATAATTCGGTATTCCCACCTTGAATTGTGCCTTGTTCTAATACCACAGGAATTCTAGCGACAAGCACAGCATTGCATTCTACTTCACAATGGCTTTGATCAAAATAAACAGTGCCGAAACCCGACGCATCAACTTCATTCCAAATTACACTTACCCAATTGCTATCTTGTTCAATTATATTGCCGCCATCAATACTCCAACTGAACCGACTGCAGTTAACTTCTTCCAATTGTGATTCTGGGTTAATTTCAATAAAATAGGTTTCTATAGCTCCTTCACATGTTACTGTTGGGCACTCTATTTGATAAGCTGGTGAGGCGATATTAATGGTTTGGGTATATTGATTTGTACAATTACATTCGTCTCTAACCGTTAGTGTAACCTCATATTCTCCAGCTTCGTTATAGCTGTAAACAGGATTTTCTTCATTTGAAAAATCGCCGTTTCCAAAATCCCAGATATGAGAGACTATATTAGACCCATCCGTAGTTGTAGAAAGACTGTTAAAATACAAGTCGGTATCTTCACAAAAAAAATCATTATCTAGACCAGCAACTTCAAACAAAGCTTCTGGTTTTGGTTTTGTTTCAACACATAAAGTAGCTTGTATGACTTCGCCATCTGCCATGATTATTTCTACACTAACTTCAGCATCTTCACCTGCAACTGGCCATTCGACTTGTAATGAATTTTGATTGCTAAATAAGATGTCGCCACCCTGCACATCCCAATTTATTTGATCAACAAACTGTTCTTCTTCATCATAAAATAAGGTATATCTTACCACACTGCCTTCGCATACTTTTAAACATTTGCCTTCTTCTATATTTTCTAAAGGTGTCCGCTTTTCTACATCATCATACTCCAGGCAGGCTACCTGAGAATCCCAAGTTAATACAAATCCATTTTGAGCAGATAAATTGGAAGAAAACATCAATAAAAAGCTTAGTAATAAAATCCACTTAGCCGTGTGTGTGTGTGTGTGTGTGTGGTAGAATTTTTCATAACAAATGGTTTTTTAAAAAATTAAAATGATGGATAAACTTAATAAAATTTTATGAAAAAATATTTGGAGGTTGGTATTTTAACAGTTTTTACTTTCAACATAAATGAATAACTTTTATTAAATTATACGTAACTAATCAGTCCGCAAATTAGCAATAATATTTAGTGTAGATAAAACTGATTGCTGATTTTTTAAACAAGAATCTGTTACAGATCTAAGTATGGCAAAGTTATCACAGCCCTGTTCTGATCTAAATTGTCCAGAGATTTTCTGTTTTACTTTTATATTTCTTATTGCTCTTTCAGAGGCGTTGTTATCTGGAGGTACATCCAGATGATAGAGGAATGTAAAGATATAGTTCCTGTATTTTATAAGTCTTTTTTTAAAAGTTATTAATTCTTTATGTTCTTTTGGCGGATCATGATTTAAGATGATATCCATTCTTTTTTCTATACTTTTCTTTATTGGACAATCCTTGTTAAAGGCTATATCTTTTATATTTTTCTTAAAGTTGATGGCTTTTAAAAATAAGTTTTTGCAAGCTCTACTCCATTTATGATCGTGCTTTTTCAGTTAGATAGTTTAAATCCCGAAGTAAATGTGCCATGCAAATTTGGTGTGATTGAGCGTTGGTATTGAAATGACTCTTCCAACAATCGTGCACTAACACAGCATTTTCAAAACCATTTTCAAAGGTTTGTTCTATACTTTTTTGTCCTCTATTATCAGTTATGGTAATAAAGGTTGCTTTTTCATTTTGCCATGTCCACGCCCAGTTTTTGTCTCCTGATACTTTTACTCTGTTTCATCGCTACCGATAGGTGATTTTGAGTTTGCTATTTCTTGTTTTATCAGATTATATGCAGGTTCAGCTTTAGTGACAAGTTTGTTTAATAAATAGTGTATTCCTCCTTCACTTATAGGAATATTAAAAACCGTATTGAACATTTCTTGCATTCTCTTAAAAGGCAAGTATTGTCTGGTATGAAAATATCCTATTAAACTTTCAATATTATTCCCATAGCTTACGGGTGCATTTGCTTGTGATGGATAGTCGCTTTTTGTTTCACAACCGCAAGGACAAACTTTTTATAAACCTTGTGGTTCTGTGACTTTTATTTTTATTTCAGGGATGTCAAATACCTGTCGACTTCCTGCATATTGATGTGGAAGTGATGAAAGGTCGTTTCCACAACAGTTACAATAATCTGGTATGTGTTCTTCTGTAACATCAGGTATCTCAACCATCTTCAAAGTATTGCCTTTTCTTCTGTTTGCCCACCTGGCTTACGCCCTGTCTTTATTCTTAGGCTTTTCCTCTTTGGTCTATTTTCATCCTTTGAGGGTGGTATGGAGCTATTATTACTGTTTTTTGGAGTTTCATATTTGGTAAGTCGTGCTTTAAGTTGACTATTTTCTAATTCTAAAGCAATTAGCTTTTTAGAAAGTTCTTCTACCTTCTGCAAGAGTGATTCTATAAGCTTATCCTTTTCCAACTTTTTTTCTTACAAATGTAGGGTGGTATGTTTGTAACAAACAAATTATTAACCAATTAGTTATCAATCCAAAAAGTTAAAAATGTTGATAAAGGTCTGATTTTTAAAATCAAGCTCTAATGAGTGGCTTATTTGAAATTTTTTTTAAAAAATTGAAATAAGCACAAAGAAAATATATGCTCAGTTTGTATTATCCAAAATTTATAGTCTTATTTTTGACACTGATTAGTTACAATTATACATTTAAAGTTTGAAAAATCTGTATTATTTATTCAATTGTTATCTTAAGAATATCTTGCTTTTCATCTATTATTTAGAGTTTAATTCTCTCATCTTCCTTATTTTTGCAAAAGTTTTAAAAAATCAATCCAAATGTATAGAACGCATAACAACGGCGAATTAAATATCAATCACCTTAACCAAAAGGTCAAACTTTCGGGTTGGGTTCAGAAAATTAGAGACAAAGGTTTTATCGTTTGGGTAGATTTGAGAGACCGCTACGGCATCACGCAATTGGTTTTTGATACTGAAAGAACGCCAAAATCTATTCTTGATAAAGCCACTGAATTGTCGCGTGAATGTGTGATTCAAATTGAAGGTCAAGTTATTGAACGCGAATCGAAAAATAAAGACATTTCAACCGGTGAAATCGAGATTTTAGTTCAAGATTTAGTGGTTTTAAATACGTCTAAATTACCACCATTTACCATAGAAGACAAAACCGATGGCGGTGAAGAGTTGCGTATGAAATATCGCTATCTCGACATCAGACGAAATCCCGTCAAACAAAAATTGATTTTTAGAAGTCAAGTCAGTATGGCGGTAAGAAATTATTTAGCACAACAAGACTTTATAGAAGTGGAAACTCCGTATTTAATTAAATCTACTCCTGAAGGCGCGAGAGATTTTGTGGTGCCAAGTCGAATGAACCAAGGACAGTTTTACGCCCTTCCGCAATCGCCCCAAACTTTTAAACAATTGCTGATGGTTGGTGGTTTAGAAAAGTATTTTCAAATCGTAAAGTGCTTTCGCGATGAAGATTTAAGAGCAGATAGACAGCCTGAATTTACACAAATAGACTGCGAAATGTCTTTTGTTACACAAGAAGATATTCTCAATACATTTGAAGGTTTGACCAAACATCTCATCAAAACTACACATGGCATTACAGTTGAAAACTTCCCACGGCTAACTTATGATGAAGCTATGTCAACCTATGGTAATGACAAGCCAGACATCAGATTTGGAATGAAATTTGGTGAACTCAACGCGATAGCTCAACACAAAGATTTTAAAATTTTTAACGAAGCAGAATTGGTTGTTGGCATAGCTATTCCCGGTGGGGCAAGCTATTCCAGAAAAGAGATTGACAAACTCATCGATTGGGTCAAACGCCCTCAAGTTGGGGCAAAGGGAATGGTTTATGTCAAATGTAATGAAGACGGTAGTTTTAAATCATCAGTTGATAAATTTTATGATAATGACGATTTTAAACAATGGGCTGAAAAAACCAATGCTCAACCTGGAGATTTGATAGCGGTTTTATCTGGAGATATCAACCCAACACGCACTCAACTCAGTGCTTTACGCATGGAAATGGGTAATCGATTAGGCCTGAGAAAACCTGATGAATTTGCTCCGCTTTGGGTTGTTGATTTTCCGCTATTAGAATGGGATGAAGATACTCAAGCTTATCACGCGATGCACCATCCCTTTACTTCGCCTAAAGCAGAAGATGTAGAATTACTGGAAACATCTCCAGGCGAAGTTCGTGCCAATGCTTATGATTTGGTCTTAAATGGTAATGAAATTGGTGGTGGCTCTATAAGAATTCACGATAAAAACTTGCAAAGCAAAATGTTTAACGTGCTTGGTTTTACCAAAGAAGAAGCTCAAAAACAATTTGGGTTTTTAATGGATGCTTTTGAATACGGTGCACCTCCACACGGTGGCATTGCTTTTGGCCTTGACCGTTTAGTCGCTATTCTTGGCGGACAGGAAAGTATTAGAGATTTTATTGCTTTCCCAAAAAACAATATGGGCTGAGATGTGATGATTGATGCCCCAGCAACCTTGGATCAAGAACAATTGAAAGAATTAGGCATAGAATTGAATAAGAGTAAAAAATAATTGACTTGATAAATCAAAGTGGTTATGGCTGATTTGTATAGTTGATTTATTTGAAACATTAAGACTTAATAAAAACAAAGACGACCATAATAATGATTTAAATAAATACGGCTAAAAATTAAAATGATTACAGCTTTTTGAAAAAACTGCTCTTTAAAGTGTCAGCAATTTCTTTTACACTCATTTTTGAAACATCTAAAGTTTGCTTGGCTTGTCTATAAAAATACTCTCTTTCAAACAAATGCTTTCTAATAAAATCTTTAAGTTGATTTACATCATCAATCTGAGCAATTAAAGGTCTTTGCTGTCTTTGTTCAAAAAGTCTATAGGTTAAAGTCAGGAGGTCAACTTTCAGATAAATGCTAGTTATTTCTTTTTTTGCATTAATCATCTCCATATTATCTGCATAACAAGGTGTTCCTCCGCCAAGAGACACAACATCAAATTGATTTTGCTTTAAAATAGATTTCAGATATTGATGTTCAATTTTCCTAAAATAAATTTCGCCTTTTATATCAAAAATTCTTTTAATACTTAAACGCTCTTTTTTTTCGATATAAGCATCTAAGTCACAATATTCTAACTTATATTTCTCACTCAAATAACGACCAACTGAAGATTTGCCACAACCCATATAACCTAATAAAACAATCATTCTTTTCTATTTAGAATGACAAAATTAAAATTCCTTTAAAATAAAGAACCCTTAAACTTGATAAATAAATTATAGATAGTATATTTGCACCCTGAAAATTTTAAGGCTGTTATAAGTTTTTAAATTAAAGATCTGGTAGCTCAGTTGGTAGAGCATCTCCCTTTTAAGGAGAGGGTCATGGGTTCGAGCCCCATCCAGATCACATAGTGAGCTGGATGTGGTGAGAAGTTTATGCTGAGCTTGTCGAAGTAAGCCCCATCCAGATCACATAGTGAGCTGGATGGTGTGAGAAGTTTATGCTGAGCTTGTCGAAGTAAGCCCCATCCAGATCACATAGTGAGCTGGATGGTGTGAGAAGTTTATGCTGAGCTTGTCGAAGTAAGCCCCATCCAGATCACATAGTGAGCTGGATTTAGTGAGAAGTTTATGCTGAGCAGTGCTGAAATATTTAAGTTGGATTTATCAAATGTTAAGATTGTTTTGAAAGGAGTTAAAGAGTTTTAAATTCAACTAATACTAATTAATTAGTTAACGTTCTCTGTTGTTATTATAAAATTTTATTTATTCAGATCTGGTAGCTCAGTTGGTAGAGCATCTCCCTTTTAAGGAGAGGGTCATGGGTTCGAGCCCCATCCAGATCACATAGTGAGCTGGATGGTGTGAGAAGTTTATGCTGAGCTTGTCGAAGTAAGCCCCATCCAGATCACATAGTGAGCTGGATGGTGTGAGAAGTTTATGCTGAGCTTGTCGAAGTAAGCCCCATCCAGATCACATAGTGAGCTGAATGGGGTGAGAAGTTTATGCTGAGCTTGTCGAAGTAAGCCCCATCCAGATCACATAGTGAGCTGGATGGTGTGAGAAGTTTATGCTGAGCTTTATCTCTGCTCAAGACAGGCTTGTGGAAACTTCACCAAGCATAAAGTATGTTATGAAGTGGAGACAAATTAGACTGAACAGTTATGTGCTAAACTCAATCCAATTTCATTAAGATTTCCAGTTATGTTTTAAATGTATTGCCCAGGTGCTGGAACTGGTAGACAGGCATGGTTGAGGGCCATGTGTCCGTTAGGGCGTGCGGGTTCGACTCCCGCTCTGGGCACTTTTAGGTTATGGTTACTTGCGGTTCATTTATAAATTTCATTTTTATTTGATATCTTTCTTTGATGAACACCGTTTTTAAATTTTTATTAAATCTATTTCCTAGAACTTTTCTGATTAAAATAAGTTTTTGTTTCAAACCCATATTAAAATACATTTATAAGGGATCAAAATATCAAGATCCAATTGATGGTTCTACTTTTAGAAAATTTTTATCCTACGGTTACCAAAAACAAAGACCCAATGTGCTTTCACCTTCTACTCTGTCTCTAGAACGACATCGGTTATTATGGTTGTTTCTAAAGCATGAAACTGATTTGTTTAGTAAACCTCAAAAATTACTTCACTTTGCTCCTGAACAAGCCTTTTATAAACGTTTTAAAAGTTTAAACAACTTAGATTATACAACAACTGACCTAAATTCGCCACTTGCAGATGTTAGAGCTGATATTTGTAACTTACCATTCGATGACGAAAGTTTTGATGTTGTGCTTTGTAATCATGTTTTGGAACACATTAAAGATGATACCAAAGCTATGACGGAGATTTATCGTATTCTTAAAAAAGGAGGTTGGACCATTTTGCAAATTCCTCAGGACTTAAATAGAGAAAAAACTTTTGAGGATAACAGCATCACCGACCCCAAAGAGCGTAGTAAAATTTTTGGGCAATACGACCATGTGCGGATTTATGGTCTTGATTATTTTGACAAACTCAAATCTATTGGCTTTGAAGTTCATCCCATAGAATATACAAATTCTTTTTCTGAACAAGATAAAGATTATTATCGCTTAGCTCAACGTGAGATAATTCCTTATGTTATAAAGCCAAAAACTTAATTTTCAAATTTATTGAGTATTTCCAAAAACGCTTCATGCATTTCGTCTGAATAGTCTAAATGCGTAACAATACGCCACTTACCTTCACCCATATTACTAATTTTCACATTTTTTTCTGCTAAATACTTTTCAAAGTGTGAAGGCTTTATCTCATCGTTTAAATAAAATATAACAATATTGGTTTCTGTAGGCTCAACTTTTTTAATGTGATCTAATTTTTCTAATGTATTACTGATTTCCTTTGCTTTATCATGGTCAACCTGAAGTCTGTTGACATTATTTTTTAAGGCAAAAAGACCACAGCCCGCCATATATCCAATTTGACGCATACCACCACCAAGCACTTTTCTGACTCGCATAGCTTTTTGCATGAGTTTTTGTTTTCCAACTAAAACAGTTCCCATCGGTGCACCTAATCCTTTGGATAGACATATGCTGATGCTATCAAATATTTGACCTAAATCTCTTGGTGTATAATCTTGAGCAGTAAAAGCATTAAACACTCTTGCTCCATCTAAGTGCAAACCCAAATCCTGATCATCACAAACTGTTTTAATGGCTTTCATGGTTTCAAAATCATAACAAGCACCACCGCCTTTGTTGGTAGTATTTTCTAAGCAAACCAAACTCGTTAAAGGACTGTGATAAAAATCAGGTGGATTTATAGCATTCTTTACTTGTGTTGCTGTTATCATACCTTTGTCACCGTCAATCAACTTGCAAGAGACACCAGAATTAAATGATGCTCCACCACCTTCGTAATTATAAACATGTGCCCATTTATCACATATCAATTGTTCACCTGGTTGGGTATGTAGTTTTATTGCGGCTTGATTAGCCATACTTCCCGTTGGGAAATATAATGCCGAGTCCATTCCAAACAGGTCTGACACATATTTTTCTAAAGCATTTACCGTTGGATCTTCTTTATACACATCATCACCAACCGCACAACTCAACATAAAGTCAAGCATTTCTTTTGTTGGTTGGGTTACAGTATCACTTCTTAAATCTATCATACTACAATATTTAGGAGCTAAAATTTAATAACAAATGATTAGGCTAAAATAATTTGTTCTAACAAAGATATGAACTCTTGAGATGATATTATATTTATTGATGTTTTTAATCAACTTTCATCAATATGACATCAAATGTGCTACATAAAAAAATTAGGGTATGTAGCCGTCAGATTAATATCGTTTTCATGAATAGAATTTTTAAGGATTTATTTAAGACTTAAAGACTTTCTATTGCTTACGTTAAGCTTTAAATTTAAGCACAGGTGAACGACCTTTTTTAAAAATTTTATTGCTATTTTTTTTACCAGCTCTAAGTCGCTTTTGCTCTTCGTAAGGTAATTTTATAACATTTTGACAATTTTCAGAACAACAATTATCCATTTTTTGAGCACAAGCTTCACACTGTATAAATAAAAGATGACAGGCTTCATTAGCACAATTAACATGTGTATCACATGGCTCACCACATTGATGACAACGTGCTATAATTTTATTTGAAATTTGCTCACTCCTGCGGTGGTCAAATACAAAATTTTTACCTAAAAACTTATTATCAAGACCTTGTGCTTTTACTTGTCTCGCGTATTCAATAATTCCACCTTCTAATTGGTAAACTTGTTTAAATCCTTTGTGTTTATAGTAAGCACTGGCTTTTTCACAGCGAATTCCGCCTGTGCAATACATGACTAACTTTTTATTGTCTTTATAATCTTTCAGATCTTTTTCTATAATGTCTAAAGAATCTCTAAAAGTATCTACATCTGGTGTTATGGCATTTTTAAAATGACCTATTTCACTTTCGTAGTGATTACGCATATCAACCAAAACTGTATTTGGGTCTTCTATAAGCTGATTAAATTCCTCTGCATTTACGTGTTTACCTTTGTTGGTAACGTCAAAAGTTTTATCATTCAAGCCATCGGCTAAAATTTTTGGACGGACTTTGATTTTAAGTTTTAAAAATGATTTATTGTCTTGTTCAATGGCAATGTTTAGCCTGACATTTTTCAAAAAATAAATCTCATCTATAAACGTCTTAAACTCAGTAAACTGTTTGGCTGGAATAGATAGTTGAGCATTTATGCCTTCATGTGCGACGTAGATTCTGCCAAGAACATCCATTGCATCCCAAGCCACAAATAAATGGTTCCTAAACAATTCGGGGTTGCCAATGTGGGCGTATTTGTAAAAGGAAAGCGTAAGCCGTTCTTCTCCAGCTTGTTCAATTAGTGCTTCTCTTTCCTTTGCGCTTAAAGTGTTGTACAGTTGCATGCTATACGTGTTTTTGAGTTAAAAGAAATGAATGACAAAAGTAAATTAAAAAAATCAATTTAATTTAGTCATTTTTGTAAATCTAAATAATGCTTTAAAATGGTTCTTGAAATCTTATTATTATCATTAGGAATTTTATGTTGTCTATCTGGAATTATTGGTAGCATACTTCCTGTGTTGCCTGGTCCACCTATCAGTTGGTTGGGTTTGCTAATGCTTTATTTGATACCTGATGTTGCCATAGATTATTGGTTTTTGGGCATAACTTTGGGTATTGCGGTTTTTATTTTTGTTATGGATTATATTATCCCAATTGTTGGAACCAAATACTTTGGTGGAACACGAGCTGGGGCAATTGGATCAACTATTGGTCTTGTAGTAGGTTTGTTTTTTCCGCCTTTTGGCGTTTTGCTTGGACCATTTATCGGTGCTTTTTTAGGAGAAATATTGTTTAATATCAACAGCAATTCAAAGCATGCTTTCAAATCTGCATTAGGTTCTTTTGTTGGATTTTTGGCTTCAACATTTATGAAACTCTTGGTTTCAACAATTTATTTAGGTCTTTTTGTTTACAAGCTCATTGAGAATTGGAGTTTGATATTTTCAAGTTAAACCGTTTCAGCCAGCAACTTTTCTCTCTGGGTTTTTACGGTTGGGTCGCTCATATATTCTTCAAAAGTGGCATACTTATCAATCACACCGTTGGGTGTTAATTCAATCACACGATTAGCTACGGTTTGTGCAAATTGGTGGTCGTGAGTGGTAAAAATCACATTGCCTTTATAGTTGACCAACGCGTTATTGAAAGCTGTAATAGATTCTAAATCTAAGTGATTTGTAGGTTCATCAATAATCAAGACATTGGCACGAATCATCATCATTCGGCTGAGCATGCATCTTACCTTTTCGCCACCAGAAAGCACATCAGCAGTTTTTAAGGCTTCATCGCCGCTAAAAAGCATTTTACCTAAAAACCCTCTGATGTAAACCTCTTCTCGCTCTTCATCTGTTTTTGCCCATTGTCTTAACCAATCCACCAAAGAAAGCTTATTGTCAAAAAATTCAGAATTATCGTTAGGTAAATAGCTCTGCGATGTGGTAATACCCCATTCAAAATTTCCAGATTTAGGCTCTTGCTTGCCATTGATGATTTCATAAAAAGCTGTAGTTGCTCTTGAATCTCGAGAATAAATAAAGGTTTTATCGCCTTTAGCCAAATTGATATTGATTTTACTGAACAGTATTTCTCCATCCAATTCAGCACTTAAATCATTAACGTTTAAAATTTGGTTACCTGCTTCGCGTTCGCGTTCAAAAATTATGGCTGGATATCTTCGGCTTGAAGGTTTAATGCTTTCAATATTTAATTTTTCTATCATCTTTTTACGTGAAGTGGCTTGTTTAGATTTAGCTACATTGGCACTAAAACGCTCTATGAATTGTTGTAATTCTTTTTTCTTTTCTTCAGCTTTTTTGTTTTGTTGTGCACGTTGACGAGCGACAAGTTGCGAAGACTCATACCAAAACGTATAGTTGCCACTGTAGTGTGTGATTTTTCCAAAATCAATATCAGAAATATGTGTATACACCTCATCTAAAAAATGTCTGTCGTGAGAAACCACAATAACACAGTTGTCATAATTGGCTAGGAAATTTTCTAACCAGCTTATGGTTTCGTAATCCAAATCATTGGTTGGCTCGTCCATAATTAACACATCAGGATTGCCAAACAAAGCCTTTGCGAGCAACACTCTTACTTTTTGTGTACCGTCTAAATCTTTAACTTTATTGTAATGCAATTCTGGAGCAATACCAAGATTGGATAGCAAAGAGGCGGCATTACTTTCAGCATTCCAACCGTCCATTTCTTCAAATTCTACTTGTAAAACGCCGACGCGTTCGCCATCAGCTTCACTAAAATCTTCTTTGGCATAAATCTCATCCATTTCTTTTTTGATTTTATAAAGCGGTTGATTGCCCATCAAAACCGTTTCTAAAACAGGTGAATCATCATAAGCAACGTGGTCTTGCTCCAATACCGACATCCTTTTACCAGGTTCAAGACTGACATGACCTGAAGTAGGCTCCATTTGACCTGAAATGATTTTCAAAAAAGTAGATTTCCCTGCACCATTAGCACCGATAATGCCGTAACAATTCCCACTGGTAAATGTTGTGTTGACTTCATCAAAAAGCACGCGTTTGCCAAATTGAACCGATAAATTAGAAACTGAAAGCATAATTGAAAATTTTTGCAAAAGTATGAATATTCTGTTATTGTGTAAAGCAAATCATAAAGATATAAGCTTTTAACGATGACTTAACAACGAGCTAAAAATCATCACTCTATATTTGTTTTAAATACAGTGTATGAAAAGTGCAGTAATTTGTTTCATTAGTGTTTTATGCTTGGCTTGTTCACGAAACCAAAACGACTTAACCTATTTTGGCGGTGGCATTGTCAATCCAAAAGATGATTATGTTATACTGATGAAACAAAACGACATTATAGATAGTATTCCATTGGATAAAAATGGACACTTTTCAGCAAAATTAAATATTGACAAACCTGGGCTGTTTACTTTTAAGCATGCATTTGAGTATCAGTTGGTTTACATCGAACCCAAAGATAGTATAAAGTTAAGATTAAACACTTTAGATTTTGATGAATCCTTAGTTTTTGGGGGTTCAAGTGCAATAGAAAATAATTTTTTAATTGAAAACTATTTACTCAACGAAAAAAATTCTGAATTGATTTTTTCATATTATAAAATTTCGCCACAAGATTTCCAATACAAAACAGATTCGATAAGAACTTCAAGAGAAAACAAACTGCAACAAATAAAAGAAAAACATAATTTAAGTGAAGCTTTTGTGGACATCGCTCAAAAAAGCATTGACTTTGAATTTTATGATATGCGTGAACGCTATGCCTTTTTGATGAACAAATACAATCAAAAAAAAGCCAAAAACATCAATGCAGATTTTTACAGTTATAGAAACAAAATTGATTTAAAAGACGATAACATTCCTAATCTTTTTGGATACTTTAGATTTTTAGATAATTACTTAAAAAATTTATCAATCGAGATATGTCAAAAAGAACATTCTTACAAAGACTGTTTTGACTTAAACACTTACAATAATTTAGATCACAGAATAAGCCTTGTAGATAGTTTAATCAAAAACAAACATTTAAGAAAACGGTTTTTAGAGCGTTTTATTCAAGAAGAAATTATTTATGCCCAAAACACAAAACACTTAAAACATACAACATCTCTGATAGACAAATTCAACTTTTCTGAAGTAGAGAAAAAACGTTTAAAATCGTTAGTTGATTTTCAAAGCTCAATGATTGTTGGTGCTAATTTAAACGATATAAAAATCAAGTCACAAGATTTTATAAATCACAAGTTAGAAGATGTAATAAAGAAAGACTTAAGTGTGATTTATTTTTGGTCTGTACAATCGCCAAGTCATCATAAATTAAGAATCAAAAAAATAAAAGAGCTGAAATTAAAATATCCAGAAATTCAATTCATCGGCATAAATATTGATTATAAATTTCCTGACGTATGGCTTGATGCTGTTAAAAACTACAACTATAATTCAAAAAATGAATTTATGATTATAGCTGAAGAGCATTCACCTTTTTATCGCAACTATCTCAACAAAGTTTTTTTTATCAGTAAAGATTGCGTCATTAAAAAAAGTGAAATTATTCTCTCAAATGTTGATTTTGATAAACACATTAAAGATTTCATTGCCACAAAAAATCTTTAGTTTCTTAACTCATTTCAATTTTACAAATCTCAAATACCGATTCCGCCCAAAAGTTATGAAGTATAAAAAATACAGTCCAAAAGGTAAAATGGCAAAAAAGTAAAATTGGTAAGTTAGACCTAATTCTTCATCGAAAGCATAATATAAAGCTGTGATTAACAAGACCATTGGAAAAAGCCAGTTTGAATACATAAAACTTGATAACTTTACTTCATAAGTTTCATTATCTTCAATTTCAAAATTTATATTTTCACTACTACACCAGTCAATTTTAGCTTGAAGTTTATGAGAACCTGGTTCAATTTCAATGACTTCAGTTTCACCATTACCAATTTTACCAATTTTTTTATCGTTTAAATAAAGGCGATAGTTTCTTGCTCCATTTGCCCATTCTTTTGCTCTTTTGATAACTAATTTCGACATTGTTTTATTTTTTAGAATCAATCATTTTTTCTAATGTGCCTCCAACCAATTAGCTCCTACGCCAACCTCAACATCCAAAGGCACTTTTAGCTCATAAGCACTTTCCATTTCGGATTTAATCAGTGGTTGAAGTTCATCTAATTCAGACTTGTGGATATCAAAAATCAGTTCGTCATGAATTTGAAGTAACATCTTAGACTTATATTGACCTTCCTCTAACTTTTTGTGAATATTGATCATCGCGACTTTGATGATGTCTGCCGCACTGCCTTGAATTGGGGCGTTAACAGCGTTGCGTTCTGCACCACTGCGTACCATACGGTTTGAAGCATTGATATCTTTAAGGTAACGTCGTCTGCCCATTACGGTTTTGACATACTCATTTTCTCGTGCAAATTCAACTTGTTTATCTATATAATCTCTCAGCTTAGGATAGGTTTTATAATAGGTTTCAATCAACTCTTTAGACTCTGAACGGCTCAAATTGGTCTGATTGCTCAAGCCAAAAGCCGAAACACCGTAAATAATTCCAAAATTCACGGTTTTAGCTTGGCTTCGCTGCTCGCGAGTAACTTCATCAAGTTTGACATTGAATATTTTTGCGACAGTTGATGCGTGAATATCTTCGCCATCTAGAAAAGCTTTTATCATTGTTTCTTCTTGGCTCAAGGTAGCAATAATCCGCAACTCTATTTGAGAATAGTCTCTTGCTAACAAAGTGTAATTATCATCTCTTGGCACAAAAGCCTTTCTAACCATTCGTCCACGCTCTGTTCTAATCGGGATGTTTTGAAGATTAGGATTAGTAGAACTCAAACGACCTGTTGCTGCCACGGTTTGCATAAATTCAGTATGAACACGACCTGTTTTCTTATGAATTTGTTTGGGCAGTGCATCAACATAGGTGTTTTTTAATTTTGTTAAACCACGCCAATCTAAAACATCTTGTACAATTTTATGCTCTTTGGCGTGATAAGACAACACATCTTCTGCCGTTGAGTATTGACCTGATTTTGTTTTCTTAGGTTTTTTGGAGATTTTTAGTTTTCCAAATAAAATTTCACTGAGTTGTTTTGGCGAACCAATATTAAATTCTTCGTCGGCTTGTTTGTAAATACTTTGTTCTAATTCTTTAATATCTTTATCTAATGACTTTGAAATATCTTTCAACACATTTTTATCTACCTTGATGCCTTCAATTTCCATATCAGCTAACACACGTACTAATGGAATTTCTAATTTATGAAATAAAGGTTCGTTGTGAGCTTCTTTGAGTTCTTCTTCAAAAAACTGTTTGAGTTGTAAAGTAATATCGGCATCTTCAACGGCGTATTCTGTGATTTTTTCGAGTTCTACATCACGCATTGAACCTTGGTTTTTACCTTTCTTACCTATTAAGTCTTCTATAGGTCTGGGAGAATAATTCAAGTAAGTTTCTGCCAAAACATCCATATTATGTCGCATATCAGGGTTGATGATATAATGTGCCAACATCGTGTCAAATAATTTACCCTTGACTTCTGTGCCGTGATTTTTTAGAACCTTTAAATCGTATTTTAAATTTTGACCAACTTTTTCAATCTTTTCATTTTCAAAAAATGCTTTAAGTTTTTCTAAGCGATTGTCTTTTTCGGTTTCGTCTTCTGGAATTGGGACATAAAATCCGGTGTGGCTTTGCCAAGAAAATGCAATACCAACCAATTTGGCATCTAAGGTGTTGAGACTTGTGGTTTCGGTATCAAAACAAACCGAATCTTGTTGGCACATTTTTTCAATCAAAAGATCAATCGCTTTGTCAGTATCTGCATATTGGTAATGGTGATCCGTATTGTCTAAGGATTGATAGCCTTGAAAATCTTCTGCTTTCACGTCTTTTTTATCCGTATCATTGCCAAACAACGAGTATTGACCTGAACCTGGCGTTTGTTTAACATCTTTGTCAGTTGAAGTTGTTTTGGTTTTTTCTTCAACACCTTCATTGAACATTTTTAAAAACTGCTCCGTCAATCGGCGAAATTCTAAACCTTTAAATATGTCGATAACTTTTTCAACATCGGGTTTGCTCAGCTCGTATTGTTCAGCATTAAATTGCACATCACAATCCGTAAAAATAGTCGCTAACTTTTTAGACATTCGTCCTTGCTCGGCGTGTTCTTCTACTTTTTCTTTCATTTTGCCTTTCAGTTGATCGGTGTTATCCAAGAGTGCTTCCATACTGCCAAATTGTTTGATAAACTTCTTGGCCGTCTTGTCGCCCACACCTGGCAAACCTGGAATGTTATCTGACGCATCGCCCATCATACCGAGATAGTCAATGACTTGTTCAGGTCGTTCAACGCCGAAGCGTTTTTGCACTTCGGGAATTCCCCAAATTTCAATCGCGTTGCCCATTCTGGCGGGACGATACATAAAAATATTTTCGCTGACCAATTGTCCAAAATCTTTATCGGGTGTAACCATATAGGTTTTGTAATTTTCTTTTTCGGCTTGTTTGGCCAACGTGCCAATGATATCATCAGCTTCCATTCCTGAAATTTCAATTATTGGAATGTGCATAGCCTTAAGAATATCCTTTATAATTGGTATAGATTGTCTGATAACATCTGGCGTTTCATCGCGGTTGGCTTTATAATCTTCGTAAATCTCTTTGCGTTCTGCACTGCCATCTTTATCAAAACAAACGGCCAAATGATCTGGGTTTTCACGCTTAATCACGTCAAACAGGGAATTAGTAAACCCCATAATAGCTGAAGTATCTTGACCTTTAGAATTGATTCGTGGGTTTTTGATTAAAGCGTAATAACCTCTGAAAATTAAAGCATAAGCATCGAGAAGGAAAAGTCGTTTTTGATCAGGCATGTTTTTGATTTATAATTTTTGATTTATGAAATTTTATTGAGTATTTTTTTAACGGTTTTTGAGCTTGAAACAAAAATAGCGACTAACTCATTGGCTTCTTGGATTAATTTTTTGACTTCAAAATTTTTATCTAAAAGATGAAATCCATCATATATTTTGTTGTTTTGAAAATTTAAAAGCTTGATTGACAAAATATTAAATTTAAAATGTTTCAACATTAGGTAAAATTCAATATGTTTTAACATTGGGTGAAATTCAATATGTTTTAACATCGAGCGAAATTCAATATGTTTTAACATCGAGCGAAGTCGAGATGTTTTAACATTAGGTAAAATTCAATATGTTTTAACATCGAGCGAAATTCAATATGTTTTAACATCGAGCGAAGTCGAGATGTGACTGGTTCTCGACTACGCTCGAACCTAAAACAAAAATAAAAATCGCCATTATGTTAAATAAAACCCATAGTCTTGACAAATAATAACTGTCATCTCCTTTATCATCAACTATTATGTACATTTTTTATCCAAAACCACAATTAAAATCAGGAGTAAAAATACAAAAATGAAGTTAACTTAAAGTTGATAAATTCCTATAAAACTGACTTAGGTAAAATTAAAAAATTCAATTTTTTATTGACAAATATTCTTTTGCACTTAAAACAGGCAACCTTGAATTTTTAAAATCCTTTTTATTTCTTGTTATGATTATATCTATTTCATTTTCAATAGCTGTATAATATTGAAAACCATCTTCAAAATCATTAAAACTCTCATCACTTAAAGCAAGTTCAGTAATTTTATCATTTAGCTCCAAAAGTACTACCATAACTTTAAATTTTATCAGTTTTGATAAGCTTGTATTACTTTGTTTTGAGTATTTTTTTGCCTTTTCAATAACATCCTCATTTAAACTTAATGTGAGTTTTTTATCCATAATTATATTTTTACGTGTAACTATATTATTTTTTCACGTAATCAAAAATAGTCTTTTAATAAATTTTCATTTAGATTTTTTTATGTCAGTTGTCATCTTAATTTGATATTTTTAAACTTTTTAAAATTCATATATGAGAGAAGCTTATTTCAAACCTTACAATCTAATTTTCAAACAAGCCAGTGGCACTTCTCGTGGCGTTTTAAGAGAGAAAAAAACTTATTTTTTAATTCTTGAAGACGGTCAAAACAAAGGCATCGGCGAATGCGGGCTTTTTAAAGGCTTGAGCTTCGACGACCGACCGGATTATGAAAACCAACTGCAATGGGTTTGTGAGCATATTGATTTAGGTTTGGATGAATTGCTAAAAAAAACCATTGACTTCCCCTCTATTCAGTTTGGCTTAGAAATGGCGTTTTTATCACTTGAAGCTGATGATGGTTTTGATTTATTCCCGTCAAAATTTACGCAAGGTCAAGACAAAATACCTATCAACGGTCTGATTTGGATGGGCGAAAAATCTTTTATGAAATCGCAGATTGAAGACAAAATCAAACAAGGTTTTCATTGTGTAAAACTCAAAATTGGTGCTATTGATTTTGAAGAAGAACTCAACTTGCTAAAATACATTCGACAAGAGTTTTCGGCTAAAGATATCGAACTTCGAGTTGATGCCAACGGTGCTTTTGAACCGCATCAAGCCTTAGAAAAACTCAAACGCCTGAGTGAATATGAGTTGCATAGCATTGAACAGCCCATTAAACAAGGTCATTGGGAAGTTATGGCAAAGCTATGCGAAAAAACACCTTTAGATATTGCTCTGGACGAAGAATTAATTGGCATACAAGATGTAACAAAACGGCAAAACCTCTTACAAACTATACAGCCACAATATATCATTTTAAAACCCAGTTTGGTTGGCGGTTTTGAACATTGTAAAACGTGGATGAAAATAGCAGACCAACATCAAATTGGTTATTGGATAACCAGTGCTTTAGAAAGTAATGTCGGGCTTAATGCCATAGCACAGTTCACTTATAGCTTAAGTATAAAACGTCCACAAGGCTTAGGTACAGGTAGTTTATTTACCAATAACATTAAAAGCCCTTTAGAAGTTAAAGGCGAATATTTAACATACAATCCCAACAAAAAATGGGACAATTTTAATGAAATTATAACCGTCTAATAGCTCGTAACTAAAGACAAAAAACTAAAAAATGAAAGGATTTATAGAGCAAGCGTATAAAGGCTACACCGATTGGTGGCGGTATCTTGTGGGATTTTTTATCATTTTTATCATTTGGCAACTCGGCTCAACTATTCAAGTGTTTTTTGTGTTTTTAAAACTGCTTAATGATGGCCTGTCTGCTGAGGAAATCCTGATGAAACTCTCAGATGTTAGTGTTTTGATGGGCACATTAGAGTCAAATTTTAATTTTTTCCTCTTATTACTCGGGTTTGTATTTGGTTTTGCTGGTATTATTTTAGTCATCAAACTTTTGCATCATCTGAAACTAAAACAACTCATCACCTCGAGAGAAAAAATAGATTGGAATCGTATTGGATTGAGTTTTGGGGTGATTGCTGTGCTGATTTCAGGCTCGATTTTATTAGACTATCAACTATCACCAGAAGATTATCAATACAATTTTGAGCTCAATCGATTTTTAATTTTAGCTTTAATTGGCATTACAATGGTGCCTATTCAAACCACTTTTGAAGAACTGTTGTTTCGCGGCTATTTGCTACAAGGTTTTGGCAGTGTTTTTAAAAGTCGTGCTGTGGCTTTAATCTTAACTTCTGTTTTATTTGGTGGTCTGCACATTGCTAATCCTGAAGTTGCCAAATTGGGTTATCAAACTTTAATTGTTTATATCGGCACAGGATTTTTCTTAGGCATTATGACTTTAATGGATGAAGGATTAGAGTTGTCCATTGGATTCCACGCTGGCAACAATCTTTTAACCGCTTTACTTTTAACCGCTGATTGGACGGCTTTTCAAACCCATTCGGTTTTTAGGTATCTTGGCGAGCCCTCTTTGGTCAGCGATGTTTATATTCCTGTTTTGGTGTTCTATCCCGCTTTGATTTTGATGTATTCTAAGATTTACAAATGGAAAAACTGGAAACAAAAACTATTTGGAAAAGTAAAATACGAACCATCAAGTGAAGTTTAACCCAAATTTAATAAGGGATTTAAGATTTTGGTGAATTAGATATAAGATTTTTATTAAATTTACATTATGAAACTTTAAAATATCATAACACAAATAATATTTTAGTCAACACATTAAAAATATGGCAAAGCATAAATTTGAAATTCATCCCAGCTTCAAATTAAATGGCACACACTTTTCAAGAATGCATCTGCATAAAGTTGCATACAGCTTTATCAAAGAAGGTCAACCTTTTGAAGAACGTGTAGGCAATTTCCTTTTAGATTGGCTAAATGAAGACTACGACGATATCAAAGTAAGGACTTCAGGCTCTACTGGCGAACCTAAAGAGTTTTTTATCGATAAGCAAAAAATGGTCAATTCAGCCTTAGCTACAGGTAAACATTTTAAGGTCAAAGAAGAAACCAAAGCCTTGATGTGTTTACCACCTAAACATATTGGTGGCATGATGATGTTAGTCCGTGCTATGACTTTGGGTTGGCATATCGATGTGGTTAAGCCAAGTTCAAACCCATTAGATCAGCTCTACAAAACGTATGATTTTTGTTCTATGACACCTTTTCAGCTCGACAATTCTTTAAATCGATTACATTTGATAAAAAAACTGATTGTTGGTGGTGGACATATTTCAGAAAACCTGAAACAAATGGTTCAAGGCATTCCAACCAAAGTTTACGAAACTTTTGGTATGACCGAAACCATCTCGCATTTTGCCTTAGCCAGAAAAGTCAACAGCAAAAAATCAAACATAAATGAACCAAAACCGTTTAAAACACTTCCTAATATCTCTGTAGCTTCAGATGAAAACGATAGATTGATCATAAAAGCACCAAAAATATTAGATGAACCTTTATTAACCAATGATATTGTTGAGATAGTAACTTATAAAAAATTCTATTGGAAAGGTCGAGCAGACAATGTTATCAATTCAGGTGGTATTAAAATTCATCCCGAAGAAGTCGAAAAAAAACTTCAAAAAATCATCACTCAACGTTTTTTTCTTAGTTCAATGCCAGATGACGCACTTGGCGAAAAAGTTGTTCTTTTTGTAGAACTACCATTTTCTGAGGAAGCCATTAGTGATTTAAGCAAAGCCATTGATAATATGTCAGAATTGACCAAATATGAAAAACCCAAGAAGATTTATTTAGTCGAAAAATTTGAAGAAACCCCAAATGGCAAAGTCAATAGAAAACGTACGGTTAGTGCTAAGATGAAATGATTTTAGATTTTAGAAAGGTTATTTTAGTCAACAAACTTGATATCAATATAAAATTGTTTATCGTCAATTTCAACAACTTGCTCAGGTTTGATTTTTAAAGTTTTCCAAGTTTCAGATTTAGGGTAAATCCATTTTGAAGTTTTACCCATTATAAGTTTTACTGGCATATCAAAACCTTCTACATCAACATTCCATTTATACTGAATTTTATTTTTGGATTGATTGGATTTAAAAACCAATTCAGGAATATTTTTGTGATATAAATATTGTTTAAAAAACGCGGTCAAATCTTTATTAACTGATCGGTTAAAAAAATTGATGACTTCTTTAGTCGATGTTGTTTTGTAAGCAAATTCTTCGTTAAAATCTCTTAGCGTTTCCCACCATAATTCATCGTCATCTACAAGCGTTCTTAATGTATTGATAATATTACCACCTTTGGCATACATATCTGATGAGCCTTCAGAATTAACGCCATAATCACCTATTATTGGGCGATTATTACTTATTCTTTGTCGTTGACCAAAAAGATAATCTAATGCGGCTTGTTTGCCATATTGGCATTCTACAAAAATAGACTCGGCATAAGTCGTAAAACCTTCATGAATCCACAAATCTGCAATGTCTTTTGCTGTAATATTGTTGCCAAACCATTCGTGAGCCGATTCGTGGATGATGATGAAATCAAATTTAAGTCCATAGCCCGTACCAGATAAATCTCCACCGAGATAACCATTAAGATATTTGTTTCCATAAGCCACTGCACTTTGGTGTTCCATACCGAGATATGGCGTTTCCACCAATTTAAAACTGTCATTTTTAAAAGGATATTCACCTAATTTGTCATAAAAACAAGCCATCATAGGTTTCACTTGTTTGAAATGTTTTTTAGCTTTATCAAGATTTTCTCGCAGTACATAATAGTCTAAATCTAAATCTTGAAACTGGTCTGAAAAATGTATATAATCGCCAATATTTAAAGTGATGTTGTAATTGTTGATTGGATTAGTTACTTGCCAGTGGTAGGTTTTTAGATGATTATTTTTTTCTATTTCTCGGATTAATCTTCCATTTGAAACAGCCACCAAATCTTTTGGTACAGTGATATTAATTTCGGCTTCATCGGGCTCATCGCTTAAATGGTCTTTGTTGGGAAACCACAAGCTTGCACCCGTACCTTGCACGGCAACAGCTATCCACGGGTTACCGTTACTATCTTTATCAAATACAAATCCGCCGTCCCAAGGTGGTCTTTTGGCTATGATAGGTTTGCCGTGATAATAAAACGTTAATTGATGTTGCGAGCCTTTTTTTAATTCTTTTTCAAAATCAATAAAAACGGCATTGAATTCTCTTTTGTATTTCAGTTTTTTATGTTGAAAAACAATGGAATCTATTATCATATTTTCAAATAAATCCAATTGTATGATATCTTGATTGTCAAGCGCTTCAAAGTTGATTGTATTATAACCTGAAATTGACTTTGACTCTGGGTTGACGCTGATATTGAGATTGTATTTCAGCATATCAAAAGCAGTGCGTTCAGGTCTTAAACTACCACGTAGCGAATCTGCTCTTGTATAGTTTGATTTGTCAGATAACAATTGTGCGTAAGCAGAAAACCCTATCAATAGGTTAAAAAAGATGATAATTGATTTCATAGCAATATATTTGAAAGTCTAAATTTAATAGAATGCGTTTAATTCAAATAAGTCTTTGCTGTTTTTTTCTGTTTTTAGCATCTTGTCAAGATACTAATTTAGTTAGTGGAAAAATTTATGACAATCAGAATCAGCCTTTAGACAGTGTAAAAGTACTAGTTAATGGCACAGATATTTACACATATTCAGATGAAAAAGGTGATTTTAAAATTAACACCAATGGTTTAGGTGATGAATTGTTGTTTGATAAATCGGGATATGAATTGAAGTTTGAAGAATTAAATGACAACTTATCAGATTTAAAAATTCTACTCAAGCAGAAGCAGTAAAAATTCAATAAAAATAAGATTGAGTGCTATTATAAATTTATCTTATCAGGCAATTATTCTTATAAATTTAAGGCTAAAATTTCAACAAATGATTTGCAAGATGTCTATCTTGTGGCATCACTAATTCTCTTATATTTGCGACCAATTGCAATAGACTATGAAGCACATTAGAAATTTCTGTATTATCGCCCACATCGACCACGGCAAAAGCACCTTGGCCGACAGGCTTTTAGATTCTACAAACTCGGTAACAGCTCGTGAAAAACAAGAACAGTTACTTGATAATATGGACTTAGAACGCGAACGCGGCATTACTATAAAAAGTCACGCCATTCAAATGGTTTATACATACGAAGGACAAGAATATGTGCTCAACTTGATTGATACACCAGGTCACGTCGATTTTTCTTATGAAGTGTCGCGTTCTATCGGCGCTTGCGAAGGTGCTTTATTGGTTGTAGATGCGGCTCAAAGCATTCAAGCACAGACCATTTCTAATTTATATTTGGCCTTAGAAAATGATTTGGAAATTATTCCTGTGCTCAATAAAATTGATTTACCATCGGCCAATCCAGAAGAAGTAACCGATGATATTGTCGATTTAATTGGTTGTAGTCCAGACGAAATTATTCCAGCCAGTGCCAAAAATGGTATAGGCATCAAAGAAATATTAGAAGCTATAATCAAAAGAGTTCCATCTCCAAAAGGCGATGAAAATGCACCGCTAAGAGCTTTGGTTTTTGACTCTGTTTATAACCCGTTTCGTGGTGTTGAAACTTACTTTAGAGTTTTTGATGGCAGTATTAAAAAAAACCAAAAGATAAAATTTGTGGCTACCAATAAAGCTTATAGCGCAGATGAAATTGGCACTTTAAAGTTAGTTCAATTTCCAAAAAATGAAATTAAAGCAGGCGATGTAGGCTATTTAATTACAGGTATTAAAGACGCCAAAGAAGTCAAAGTTGGTGATACTATAACCGATGCTGAAAATCCTACACAAAAAGCTGTTTCAGGTTTTGAAGATGTCAAACCTATGGTTTTTGCGGGCATCTATCCAGTTGATACCGAAGAATATGAAGACTTGAGAGCCGCTATGGAAAAGTCGCAACTCAACGATGCCTCGCTGATCTTTACACCCGAAAGTTCAGCAACACTTGGGTTCGGCTTTAGATGCGGATTTCTTGGAATGCTGCACCTTGAAATCATCCAAGAACGACTTGAACGCGAATTTGAAATGACGGTAATCACCACAGTGCCAAACGTTTCATATCACGCATACACTACTAAAAAACCAGATGAAGCCATCATCGTAAGTAATCCGTCAGATTTGCCTGAGCCATCTACATTAGATCATGTTGAAGAACCTTACATCAAAGCCAGTATCATCACCAAAGCTGATTTTGTTGGACCCGTAATGTCGCTATGTATTGAAAAACGCGGAGAAATCACTAATCAAACCTATCTCACTACAGAACGCGTAGAATTAACGTTTGATATGCCGTTAGCAGAAATTGTATTTGACTTTTACGACCGATTGAAAACCGTCTCTAAAGGTTATGCATCATTTGACTACTCGCCTATTGGCATGCGGACTTCAAAATTAGTCAAAGTTGATGTTTTGCTCAATGGAAATATTGTTGATGCTTTATCTGCACTCATTCATTTTGATAATGCTTACGATATTGGAAAGAAAATGTGTTTAAAACTAAAAGAACTGATTCCGAGGCAACAATTCGACATTCCTATTCAGGCGGCAATTGGTGCAAAAATCATTGCTCGTGAAACCGTAAAAGCTTTAAGAAAAGACGTTACAGCCAAATGTTATGGCGGTGATATTTCAAGAAAAAGAAAACTATTAGAAAAGCAGAAAAAAGGGAAAAAACGTATGCGTGCCGTCGGAAATGTAGAAATACCACAAGAAGCCTTTATGGCAGTATTGAAGTTGAATGATTAAATTTTCTCTATTTCAAAATAAACATCAAACTCAATGGTAATGGTTTCATCAACTTTAACTAATCCAAGCATTTTAGTTGGTGGTTTCAGGTCGAAGTCACAAATATTTAAATCTAAAGATCCTTTGTAAGATCCATTTTTTGAAGCGTTTACAGTAAATTTATATTGCTTTTGGTGTCCAGAGATTGAAATGTTTGAAGTTATAGAAATACAATCTTTTTCTGGCATAATACTAAGCACTTGAATTTTGATGTTTTCATATTTATCAGCATTTAAAAGCGATTTAAAATCTCTATTCATACCTTTATTACCACAGTCAAATGCTTTTGTATTTAATAAAAGCTCAGTATCTTTTAATTTAATTTGATTATCGTCTAAGCTGTAATTTATAATATCGTTAGACAAGTTTATGACATTTTCATATTCACAAATAAATTTATTAACATTTGATGATCCATGAATTGCAATTTTGCTATTTTTTAGAATATTAACTTTTACAGACTTGTAAGATGAAGAGTATAATACAAGGGCAACAAATATAAACTGTAAATAAACTAAAGATTTCATGATATTGATATTTATTTAAAAGGGTTTGCTTAAATAATTAAGCAAACCCAATATAATTAAAACTCAAATTTTAGAAACTTATTACAGCCTCAAGCATAATTCCGTCAAACTCAGCATCGCCAAATATACTTGTAGGGTCAAAATCATTGTAGTTTTGATCAACATATTCTATCTTAGCGAGGATATTTTTGGTCATAAACCATCCTGCACCAAGTTGAAGTCTGTCAACACTAACATCTAAATTACCAGGTTGTTCGCCATCAACATAGCTGTAACGAGTGCCTAAGTAAAAATTATTAGTTTTACCAAATCTGTAAATCAACTCACCAGCAAAGTGATTGTAAGTTCTATCTGAAGTTTCACCAAAATTTCTACCATTAGAATTTTCATAAATTCCAAAGAATTCAAAATCTTTGTAATTTAAAAAGGTATTAAACATAATTGAAGTCACTTCAGTTGCAAATTGAGGATTGACACGTCCAGATCTGAAATTAGATTCTGTGCTTGCACCAACTTCTTCGACAACTAAATAGTATCTTGAGCCAGCTCTATCACCGTCGTATAAAAAGTTTTTAGATGATTTTGCAGTATGATACACAGATCCTGTAGCTCTAAATCTAAAATCTTCAGTGATTTGGTCATCGTAACCGAATTTTGCTAAAAATACAGGATCAGTATCTGTTTTTTCTACATCTTGGTTAAGTTTTCCGTTGGTGATACCAAGCATACCTATCCATCCATCTCGTCTATAATAAGCTTCAAAGCCAACTTCTGTTATAAATGCATCCATTAAGTAATTACCTATAAACGGATTATATATAGTGGAAGCATTATCACTTCTTCTAAAGTGAGCATCACCATAGTTGATTTCCATGTGCCCAATTTTAAATGTTAGGTATTGCATCCAATCTTCTAAGAAACCTTCTTCTATAAAATCCAGTTTATCTACTTGAAAGTAACCACCTTTAACATAAGGTTCTGGGTGGTGTCTAGAAGATAAATAAGTTCTAAGGTGCATTCTAACACCGTCATAAAGTTCAACATCAAGATCTAAATTTGCAGTAGCCAAGTTAAAGTTATCTCCAATTTCAATAAGTTCTACATTACCATTATTAGAGTGGTTAATAGCTTGAAATTGTAGTGTAGAAGCTCCGCCAATTCTTACGTGTACATCTTCAAAAGTGGTTGCAGTGTCTTTAGGAGCCTCAAAGGTTTGAATTCCTCTTTTGTCTGGAAATCTATAGTTGTCAAGGTCTCTTTTTTGTTTTTGACCTAAAACGCTATGCGAAATCATTATGCTTAAAATTAAAAACAGGCTTATTCTCATCGTTTTCATGATATTAAATTTTATTGGTTTCTATATATTAAATTAACTTTTACGGTAACTGTTTCTCCAGTTTTAATAGAGCCAAATAAAGCTGTTGGTGGCTCTACACCATAATCAACCATATTTATAGTATATTCAGCTTTAATGGTTTTGTTGCCTTCAGTTCCGGTAAATTGTATTGGAATAGACACATTTTCTGTATGTCCCGCAATACTTAACTTGCCTAAAGCCACATCGTTATTATCTTTTTTTTCTAGTTTATCTAGTTTAAAAAAGATATTGGGATGTTCTTCTTCTTTAAGGGCTTCATAAGTATTTTTATTCATGCTTTTTTTGCCACTTTCTAATCCTTTTACAGGGATGTTTAAACTTAAACTTTTGATGTTTTGGTTTTCATCGAGAAGCATTTTGCCTTCAAGGGTATTAACTTCTATTGTCCAATCATGCAAATTTGAAGTTCCATCAACCAAAATTTCACTGGCTTCTTTATCAATCTCATAATTAGATTGTGCTTCAGCATAAAAGAAACCTAAAAAAAATAGGCTTAAAAGGATTATCCTTGGTGTTTTGTAAGTTTTCATATTGACTTTTTTTTTGATTTAACTTTCACTTTATTCACACTACAAATATCAGCATAGAATTAGCCTTAAATTATGACTAATGTCATATCGAAGCATAATTATCAGAATCTTTATTTTTTCGAAGATAATAAAAAGTTTTATTTTATTGATTTTTTTTGTTATGTTTTTTTTAATTTACTGTTTCTAAATGCTACATTTAATAACATCAATTTGAATGAATAATATCGTTAATAAAAAAGATGAGGATAATAAGACTTCTTTATAAAGAAAAAAATATCTACAAAAAGCCTTTAAAGCTTAGGATGAATGTGTTAAAATTTATTCCAATGACTTATAGGGAAGAAATTGAAATCATAGAAAATGGATAAATCCATTCACAATCGAATATATGCAAACCATAGTCCACGGTTTAAACCGTGGGCTATGGAAAAGCCAATACACAAACCTAAGCGTTTCAACGGTTTTAAATAGTTGGATTGGAGCCATTCTATTTATAACAAATCCGAAATCTATAACTTTAAATTCTGACTTTCTGAGAAACCCTACTTAAAATCTTTATACCTTTGTGGTTTGGTGTCCTATAGAATAGTGCAACAAAAACCAATCAAATGAAACCCATCAAAAACATCCTTTTCGATTTTGGCGATGTCTTTCTCAATCTTGATAAGTCAGCCACACAACAACATCTTCAAAATTTTGGCATTTCTGAATTTGACCACGAAACTATTGCCGTCAACAAAAAATACGAAAAAGGCTTAGTGTCAACCGAAGCGTTTATTCAATTTTACACCCAAAAATTTCAATCATTAACCAAAGAGAATTTCACTAAAGCGTGGAACAGCATCCTCAAAGATTTTCCGCAACACCGATTAGATTTTCTCAAATCGCTTAAATCACAAAATCAATACCGTTTATTTTTATTGAGCAACACCAACGCCCTTCATATTGAATGGGTTAAAAACAATGTTTTATTTTATAAAGATTTTAAATCCTGTTTTGAAGGATTTTATCTTTCTCACGAAATTCATCTCAGAAAACCAGACGCGTCGGTGTTTGAATTTATTCTTAAACAACAGCATCTAAAAACCGATGAAACCCTATTTATTGATGACACTAAATCACATATAGAAACTGCAAATTGCTTAAATTTGCAAACTTGGCATCTCAGTCCAAAAACCGATGATGTTACTCAACTTTTTGAACAAAAACACCTGAACCTGTGATAGAACTTATCTTTAGCGTCATTTCATCAACCTTGATTTACGTGGCGTTCAAATTTTTCTCAAAATTTAATATCAATACTTTAAATGCACTTATTGTTAATTATTTTACAGCCTTTATTCTCGGTTTTAGTATTCAAAGCACATCCATAAAACTAACCGAAATACATCATTTTGAATGGTTTTGGCCAGCCGCATTTCTCGGCACATTTTTTATTTTGATTTTTTATCTCATGGTAATGACCACTCAAAAACACGGTATGTCCGTGGTGTCCGTTGCCAGTAAAATGAGTTTGAGCATTACAGTTATTTTTGTGATTTTATACTATGGCGAAAGTTTATCTATACTCAAAATTTCGGGCATCATCTTGGCATTAGTTTCAGTATATTTGGTATCAGCCAAAACCAAAGACGGTTTAAAAGTTAACAAATCGGCTTTGATTTTACCCTTTGCCGTTTTTATAGGTAGCGGTATCATCGAGTCCAGTTTAAAAGTCTTGCAAAACGATTTTGTGCCATCTATTGAAACACCAGTATTTTCTGCTTCAATATTTCTATTTGCGGCTTTAATGGGAATCGTCATATTCGGCATTAGATATTTTAAACATAAAATTTCATTTAAAACTAAAGACCTCATCGGTGGAATAGCACTTGGCGTACCTAACTATTTTTCTATTTATTTTATCATCCAAGCCTTGCGAAATCTTAATCTGGACAGTTCCCTTGTGTTTGTTATCAACAATGTTTCTATCGTAGTGTTATCGACCATTGTTGGCATTTTACTCTTTAAAGAACACTTGTTCAGAAAAAACAAAATCGGTATTGGTTTAGCCCTTTTGAGTATAATTTTAGTAGCTTTGGCTAACTACAATTTAAACTAATTTGCTTAAAAAAGACGAATACAAAAGCCTATCTCAACCTTCAAAAGAAGTCTTATTTAAGGACAAAGGCGACAAGTTTTTCGGTTATGCCCTTCCCGTTCAAAACGAAACCGAAATAGAAAACGCCTTAGAACAACTCAAAACTCAGCACCACAAAGCCCGTCATTTTTGCTACGCCTGGCAACTCGGCAAAACCTACGACACCTACAAAGCCAACGACGACGGCGAGCCCAATAATTCTGCAGGAATGCCCATTTTCGGTCAGCTACAATCTTTTGAAATCACCAACTGTCTCGTCGTGGTGGTGCGGTATTTTGGCGGCACCAAACTCGGTGTCGGCGGTCTGATTTCTGCCTACAAAACCACGGCCAAAATGGCTTTAGAAAACGCCAACATTCAAACCCATACCATAGATACATCATTGCAAGTGACCTGCGAATACGATATGATGAACGAGGTGATGCGTTTGGTCAAGGAATTAAACCTCAACATTATAGAACAAGACCTGAAAATCCGTTGTAAATTTATTATCAGTATTCGGCAACAGGATTTCAATAAAGTCAAATCTCGTTTTGAACAGGTTTACGGTTTAGAACTCAAAACTTTAGAATAATATAATTTGATCTTGTCCTGACAACGCTCTGCCGTTCGTCTGTTGGGCATGTCCTGACAACGCTCTGCCGTTCGTCTGTTGGGCTTGTCCTGACAACGCTCTGCCGTTCATCTGTTGGGCATGTCCTGACAACGCTCTGCCGTTCGTCTTTTGGGCTTGTCCTGACAACGCTCTGCCGTTCGTCTGTTGGGCATGTCCTGACAACGCTCTGCGTTCGTCTTTTGGGCATGTCCTGACAACGCTCTGCCGTTCGTCTTTTGGGCTTGTCCTGACAACGCTCTGCGTTCGTCTGTTGGGCATGTCCTGACAACGCTCTGCCGTTCGTCTGTTGGGCATGTCCTGACAACGCTCTGCCGTTCGTCTGTTAGGCATGTCCTGACAACGCTCTGCCGTTCGTCTTTTGGTCTTGTCCTGACAACGCTCTGCCGTTCGTCTGTTGGGCTTGTCCTGACAACGCTCTGCGTTCGTCAGGGCTTTCCACTTGCTATCTCTCACGCAAAAAAAAATACAAACACAAAAAACCAAATAGTAATTTTTAAATTGCAAACTCAAAGGAACAACAAAAATATTTTAAGAAACCTCAACATATTTTAGCGGTTAAAAGAAAATGAAAGAACCAACAAAATCATACACTGTAAAAGAAGCATTTCAAGCTTTGTGCAAATACTGCGTTTATCAAGACAGGTGTCATCAAGAAGTGGAGCAAAAACTCATCAAGATGAACATGATTCCTGATGCCAGAGCACAAATTATTTCAGATTTAATTCAACACGATTTCTTAAATGAAGAACGCTTTGCTATGAATTACGCTTTAGGAAAATTCAATCAAAAAGGTTGGGGAAAAATCAGGATACGACAAGAACTCAAAAGGCGAAATATTTCAGACTATTTGCTCAACAAAGCTTTAAACCAAATAGAAGACAAAACGTATCTCAACACCCTAAACGAATTAGCACAAAAAAAATTTAATCAACTCGGTAAAGATACCAGTTGGAAAAGCAAAACAAAACTCAAAAACTACTTGATTTACAAAGGTTACGAAACAAATTTAGTCTTTGAAACCATTAACCGTTTAACAAAATTTTAAAATATTAAAAAAAATTACTAATTTACACGCTCTAAATCTAAAACTTAAAAATCATGGAAGAGACCAATCAAGTTCAACAGCCAAAGCCTAATAATCATATGGTGATGGCGATTATATCTACCATTTTACCGCTCATCACTTGCACTTTTTACGGCATAATCCCTGGAATTGTCAGTATTGTATTTGCTTCTCAAGTCAACTCTAAATACAATAACAAAGATTTTGAAAGTGCCCAAAAAAATTCTAAATATGCAAAAATAGCTTGGATTATTGCTATAATAATTACGATTATTACCTTAGCTTACTACGCCTATATGTTTACAGTCCATGGTGAAGAATTTATGGAAGTATTCAAAAGAGAAATGGAAAAACACCAAAGTATGCAGTAACCGATTAATAATTATAGAGACTTAAAAATGGGCATATTTTCTTCACTTATAGGTAATGCAGGATCAGTTGAAAAGGTCAAATTAGAAAAAGATTATGGACAACTTTTAACAGATAATGAGCAAATAGAAATTGGTTTTAAACTGATTAGAGATACTTTTATATTCACAAACAAAAGATTGATCCTTATCAACAAACAAGGCATTACAGGTAAAAAAATTGAAATTTTGTCTGTAACCTATAAAAGTGTTTCAAGATTTAGTATAGAAACAGCAGGCAATTTTGATTTAGATGCTGAATTAAAGATATGGGTCTCAAGTGAATTAAAACCCAGCATAGAAAAAAAGTTTAACAAAAGCGTTAATGTATATGATGTTCAAAAGGTTCTTGCTAAGTATGTATTAAAATAACAGGTAAAACAAAATGACAAATACTATAAATCAACTAATTCAAGCTTAAAAGTTAAAATAAACATTATTGAAAAGTGGAGTTCAGATACCACAAAAAAAAACGAGGCGAAACCGAAAAGCCAGACGAGTAGGAAATTTAAATAATAAAATAATGAATTGGTATGTAAAAGTTTTAAAACAGTATGCTGATTTCAGCGGAAGAGCAAGAAGAAAAGAGTATTGGATGTTTTTCTTATTCAATATGATATTTGCAACAATAGCAGTTTTAATAGACAACTTAATTGGGACAGCTAGTCCAGAGCTAGGATACGGGGTTTTCTACGGAATTTACATCCTTGGCATTTTAATTCCTAGTATAGCAGTTGGTGCGAGAAGACTACACGACATTGGTAAAAGCGGATGGATGTTATTAGTTGGTTTGATTCCTATAATTGGGACAATTTGGCTTTTGGTTTTATTTGTAACAGACAGTCAACAAGGTTCAAACAAATGGGGTAATAATCCGAAAGAATTATCAGCCTAAATTTGTAACAAAAAAATCCACGAATAAGAACTTATGAATGTATTTTAAATGGAAAAATAATGAAATTTATATGAATAAAAAGATATGGAAAACAAACCTAAACCACCACAAAATTATTTAGCTCTATCTATAATTTCAACTCTATTTTGTTGTCAAATTTTTGGAATCATCGCTATCATATATGCTTCTCAAGTCAATTCAAAATATATTGCAGGAGATTATCAAGGAGCACAAAGCGCTTCAAATAATGCTAAAATATGGAGTTTTTTATCTGTGGGTATTGGATTACTTATGATTATTTTATTTTTTATATTTTACGGTACTATTGCATTAACAGCTCTCTCTGAAGCGGAATTTTAATTACAACTCATGAACCTAACCAAACCCATTAAAATATTGATGATTTCCGTCGGTATTTTAGTGGGTTTGTTCTTATTATGGCTATATTATAATATCAATCCAAGTGGACAATCATTTATACCGCAATGCCCGTTTCATAGCATTACAGGATTGCATTGTCCTGGCTGTGGCAGTCAACGGGCTTTACACGATTTTCTTCACGGTAGAATTCTTGAGGGTTTTCAACACAACTTCCTGATTGGCTTAGGTTTGTTGGTGATGCTTTATAAAATCTTTTTATGGATTCAATCTTATTTTTATCCTAAAAAGACCAAAAATTTACTTTACAATCCAAAAACAGCTTGGATTATTCTTATCTTGGTTATAGGCTTTTGGATCTTGCGAAATATTCCTGTTTTTCCTTTTAATATTTTAGCACCCTAAGGGTTTATAACTTTAAGATTTCTTAGCTTTGGGCTAAAATTAAAACCATGTTACAAAATATAGAACCAAAAATTATTTGGAAACATTTTAGTCAACTCAATGCCGTTCCTCGACCGTCTAAAAAAGAAGAACGCGTCATTCAATTTATGATGGATTTTGGTCAAGATTTGGGCTTAGAAACCTTAAAAGACAAGGCTGGAAACGTTATTATCAAAAAGCCAGCAACAAAAGGTCATGAAAATAAAAAAGCTGTTGTTCTTCAGTCACATCTCGATATGGTGCATCAAAAAAATGAAGATACTGACTTTGACTTTAGCACACAAGGCATTGAAATGTATGTCGATGGCGATTGGGTCAAAGCCAAAGGCACAACACTTGGGGCTGACAATGGTCTTGGCGTAGCCGCTATTATGTCCATTCTTGCTTCAGACGACATTGAACATCCAGCACTTGAAGCCCTATTTACCATAGATGAAGAAACGGGAATGACAGGTGCTAAAAATCTTGACCCTAATATATTAAACGGCGAAATTTTACTCAACCTCGATACTGAAGAAGATGACGAAATTGGCATTGGTTGTGCAGGTGGCGTGGATATCACGGCTACACGATTTTATATAGAAGAATCTATTCCTGACAACACTTCTGCTTTTCAAATTGTTGTCAAAGGCTTGCAAGGTGGACATTCTGGTATGGATATTATCAAAGGTTTAGCTAATGCTAATAAGATTTTAACACGTTTATTATTTCATACCCATAAAAATTATAATATGCGTTTATCAACTTTTGTTGGTGGTGGTTTACGCAATGCTATTCCTCGTGAAAGCAAAGCCACATTTGTGATTTTAAACCAGGATGTTGACGCCTTAAAAACTTCGTTTCAAAACTTGGTCAAAGACATTCAATCAGAATATCAATCGCTTGAGCCGCAAATGTCAATTCAGCTTGAAAGTTGTGATAAACCAAAATCCGTTTTGAGTAGCGATGTGCAAGACTTGATCATCAAATCACTACAAACGGCTCATAATGGCGTTTACAGAATGAGCCCAGATATTGAGGGATTAGTTGAAACTTCTAATAATCTTGCTAAAGTTCATATTGAAAAAGGAAAGATAGAAATTTCTTGTCTCACCCGTTCTTCTGTTGATTCTGGCAAATGGGATTTGGCACACAGCCTTGAAAGTGCATTTGATTTGGCAGGTTGTCAAGTGAAGTTTTCTGGAGATTATCCAGGTTGGACACCAAACCCAAATTCTGAAATTTTGAAAGTCATTGATAAATTATACCAAAAACAATTTGGCAACAAAGCCAATATTGCGACTTGCCACGCAGGTTTAGAATGTGGTATTCTGGGAAGTCATTATCCTGAAATGGATATGGTATCTTTTGGACCAACCATCAAAGGTGCACATTCGCCAGATGAACGTGCCAGCATTTCATCAACACAAAAGTTTTGGGCATTTTTAAAAGATATTCTTAAAAATATTCCTGAGAAGAGTTGATTTTATTAACAGATTCAAGACCTCACAGCCCCGAAGTTTCGGGACTGTGAGGTCTAAAAATTCTTAAACCCAAATTTAAATGACAATTTTATCTTACAACGTCAATGGTATTCGTGCAGCTATGCGAAAAGGTTTGACTAATTGGCTAAAAACTACTGATGCTGATATCGTTTGTTTTCAGGAAACCAAGGCAAAAGGAAAACAAATTGAAGAAGAAGCGTTTAAACAGTTAGGCTATGAATATTGCTATTGGTTTTCTGCTCAAAAAAAAGGCTATAGTGGTGTTGGCATTATTTCAAAAGTAAAACCTCAGCATGTTGAAATGGGCTGTGGTATTGATTATATGGACAATGAAGGGCGAATCTTAAGAGTTGATTTTGAGAATTTTTCTCTGATGAGTTTATATCTGCCTTCAGGAACCAACGACGCCAGACTTAATCTGAAATTTGATTTTATGGCTGATTTTTATAACTATATCGACAAGCTAAAAGCCGAAAAACCTAACTTAGTGATTTGTGGCGATTACAATATTTGTCATGAACCTATTGATATTCACGACCCGGTAAGACTTAAAACGGTATCAGGATTTTTGCCCGAAGAACGCGATTGGCTGAGTCAATTTTTAAATAATGGTTTTATCGACTCGTTTAGATTTAAAAATCCCGAAGTTGAGCAATATTCTTGGTGGAGTTATCGTGCCAACGCCAGAACAAATAACAAAGGTTGGCGATTGGATTACCATTTGGTTTCTGAACCCCTAAAACAAAACATCAAAAGAGCCGTTATATTATCAGAAGCAAAACACAGCGACCATTGTCCTGTTTTACTTCAATTGGAATTTTAAAGAAAAAATCATGAAAACTAAATATTTGCTTTTACTTCTTTCAGTTGGTTTACTCGGGGCTTGCGTGCCTAAAAAAGATTTCGTCAACCTCCAAACCCGTTATGACAATTTGCAGTCACAAAACGACTTATTAACCGAAAAATTAAAAGCTTGCCAAAAAAGTAAAAGCGAATTGACTTCCGATTTTGAAAAAAGTCAGAATAGATTAGAAGCTTTGCAAAAGGATTATGATGCTTTATCTGATGACTACGATAAACAAAGTTCAAAACTCAAAAATCTTGAAACCTCTTATGAAGCTTTAGAACAAAACAGCAGTGAATTGCTTCAAGCTAACGCCAAACGAAATCGAGATTTACTCAAACAACTTGAAGATAAAGAAAAAGCCCTCGCCGAAGAGCAAAAACGGCTTGAACAACTGCAAAAAGACTTGGGCAAACGTTCCTACAGAATTGAGCAGTTAGAAAATTTAATTGCTTCAAAAGATGCCAAGCTCAACAATCTTAAAAACAAACTCAGCGAAGCTTTAGTCGATTTTGAAGGACGTGGTTTAAGTGTGGAGCAACGCGATGGCAAAGTTTATGTTTCTATGGAAAATAAGCTCCTTTTCGCTTCTGGAAGTTGGAATGTCGGAACAGAAGGTAAAAAGGCTATTAAGGAATTGGCTAATGTATTAGCTCAAAATCCTGATATTTCAGTGTTAATTGAAGGTCATACCGACAATGTGCCTTATGGCGGTAATGGACCGCTTAAAGACAATTGGGATTTATCGACAAAACGTGCTACAGAAGTTTTAAAACTTTTACTAAAAAACAACAACATCAATCCGAAAAATCTAACCGCTGCTGGTCGTGGCAAATATGCACCCGTCGCAAGCAACGAGACTCCAGCTGGAAAAGCCAAAAACCGAAGAATAGAAGTTGTTTTAGAACCACAACTCGACCAAATCAATAAGCTTCTGGAAGAGTAAAAAGTTTTTGCTCCCTTGCCTTTGCGTTTTTGCGTTTTAGCGAGATACATTTTTTAGCCTAGTTTCTTTTAAAACCTAAGCCTAAATATCACATTAGGTGTAAAACATCATTGGTTTTGTTAACTTTATTAAAAGAAAGATAGACATATTTTAACCAACACTAAGCAATAGTTAATATTTTTAACATATTTTACTTTTAGATGTTCCAGTGCGAAAGTCAGAAAAAATTTAAAAAAGAAATGTTCTATCAGCCACGAATACATGAATGAATGCAAAATGATTAGTGCATTAGTGGCAATAAAAAGGAATGTTATATCAGCCACGAATACATGAATGAATGCAAAATGATTAGTGCATTAGTGGCAATAAAAAGGAATGTTATATCAGCCACGAATGCACGAATGAATGCAAAATGATTAGTGCATTAGTGGCAAAAAAAAAGTATTTTATAATGATTAAAAAAACTTAACGTCTTTGCACCTGAGCGAGAAACATAAACCTTAAATTTGCGTTCAAAACTTCTCAATTGGCCAGTATCTACATTCATATTCCGTTTTGCAAACAAGCCTGCCATTATTGTGATTTTCATTTTTCAACTTCACTTAAACATAAAGACCAACTCATCAATGCCATTGGTCAAGAATTAATACTTAGAAAAGAAGAATTAAAGCAACCTGTTGAAAATATATATTTTGGTGGTGGAACACCGAGTTTATTGTCCGAACAAGATTTAGACTCTATTTTTAATACGATTTACAAACATTTTAAAGTCGATAAGCATCCAGAAATTACCTTAGAAGCTAATCCCGATGACATTTCAATACAACTTTTAAAAACTTTAAAACAACAAGGTATCAACCGATTGAGTTTGGGCGTGCAATCTTTTTTTGAAAAAGACCTTAAACAGATGAATCGTGCTCATAATGCCAATGAAGCTAAAACAAGTATCAAATTGATGAAAGATTATTTTGACAACTATTCCATCGATTTGATTTACGGCATGCCAGAAATGAGTTTACAAAATTGGCAAGCAAACCTACAAACTGCTTTAGATTTTGATGTGCCACATTTATCTTGTTATGCCTTGACAGTTGAGCCTGACACCGCTTTACAAAAATTTATTGAAAAAAAAATCATTCCACCCGTAGATGATGAGCAATCAGCAACGCATTTTGATGAACTTTATCAAACCTTAACTTCTCGTGGCTACGAACATTACGAATTTTCAAATTTCGGAAAACCTGGTTATTTTTCACAAAATAATTTAGCTTATTGGACAGGCAAAGCTTATCTCGGAGTTGGTCCATCAGCTCACAGTTATAACGGTTACGACAAGCGATTTTGGAACATCAAAAACAACATTAAATACATCAAAGCTATTGAAAAAGGTGAATTACCTATCACTTCAGAACACTTGAGTAAGACCGACCGATATAACGAATACATCATGACGAGATTACGCACACAATCAGGTGTTGATTTAGATGAAATTCAATCTTTTTTTGGGCTAAATTATTTGGACTATTTAATGCTTCAAGCACAACCACATCTCATTGAAAATAATATAGATATTTTTGATAACAAACTCAAAATCACCTCAAAAGCCAAATTCCTTTCCGATGGCATTGTCGCAGATTTGTTTAAAATTGAATTTGAAAAAACTTAGAGATTATTCAAGGTAAAAAACCTAAGCTTAAGTCTATGATTTATAAGTTTCAAGGCTATGATTTAATAAGATAATTAGTTTTAGACTATTTTTATAGACAAATTCAAAGTCATGAAATACCTAATGTATTTGCTATTTCTTATAAGCATTTCAACCATTAATGGTCAGGAGATAAAATCGTCGATCTATTTTCCTCCAAATAATTCTGATGATTGGACGAAAACAAATTTTGAAGCAGAAAGATGGAAAGTCAATTTAAAAGATAGTCTATCTAACTTTCTTAAACAAGGGAATACAAGAGCTTTTATAGTTTTAAAAGACGGTAAGATTTTAATAGAAAAATATTGGGGAAAAAATTTAAGAGGTCGCGATTTTGATAAAGGTTCTTATTGGTATTGGGCTTCAGCTGGTAAAACACTAACTGCCTGCTTAGTCGGTATAGCTCAAGAGCAAGGCTTTTTAAATATTGAAAACTCTACTAATCAATATTTAGGGTCATGGACATCAATGCCAAAGAAACAGGAAGATGCAATTAAGATCAAGCACCAATTAACAATGACTACGGGTCTTGATTATACAGTAAAAAATAAAAATTGTATAAAACCAAAATGTTTAACCTATAAAGCTAAACCTGGCGAGCAATGGTATTATCACAATGCACCTTATACTTTACTCAGTCAGGTTATAGAAAATGCTACTGGTCAAAAATTTAATCAATTTACCCGACGCCATTTAGCGTCCAAAATTGGGATGAAAGGCAGGTGGATATCATTTAAAGAGAATATCAATTTATACCTTAGCACACCTCGAAGTGCGACTCGACTTGGGTTACTTATTTTAAATCAAGGCGTTTGGAATAATCAAATAATTTTGAAAGACAAAACATATTTTGAAAACATGACAACAAGCTCTCAAACTCTAAATCCATCTTATGGCTATTTGTGGTGGCTCAATGGGAAAGACAAAGTGATATTACCAACAATGTCAAGCTCAATTCAACAGAGCCTTGTGCCTTCTGCACCAGAAGATATGATTTCAGCCCTTGGTAAAAACGGTCAAATTATTGATGTTGTGCCAAGCAAAAAACTCGTTATTGTTAGGATGGGCAAAAAACCAGATGATGGTATGTTGTCTTTAAATTTTCATGAAAAATTTTGGAATATTTTAAATGAAATGATGCCAAATTAAGCTTTTTGAAAAAGACATTAATTGTATATTTGAGCCATGTCTCAAGTAAAACTAATCGAATGCCCAAGAGATGCCATGCAAGGCATCAAGCCTTTTATCTCAACAAAAGATAAAGTTAAATACATTCAGAGTCTTTTAGCCTGTGGATTTGACACGATAGATTTTGGCAGTTTTGTCTCGCCAAAAGCTATTCCACAAATGAAAGATACCGCTGAAGTGTTACAACATCTTGACTTATCAGAAACGCAATCCAAACTTTTGGCTATTGTAGCTAATTTGAGAGGAGCTCAAGATGCTTGTCAATTTAATGAAATTGATTATTTAGGTTATCCATTTTCTATTTCAGAGAATTTTCAAATGCGAAACACCCACAAAACCATTGCAGAATCTATAGATATTCTAAAATCAATAATCGATTTGGCCAACAAATATAACAAAGAGGTTGTGGCTTATTTGTCTATGGGCTTTGGCAATCCTTACGGCGATCCTTATAATTCAGATATTGTTGCCGAGTGGACAGAAAAACTTTCTGGTTTTGGAATTAAAATACTTTCATTATCCGATACAATTGGCGACTCAAACCAAAAAATTATTAATCAATTATTTTCAGAGCTTATCCCAAAATACCCTAACATAGAGTTTGGTGCACATTTGCATACCACACCCAATTCATGGCATGAAAAAGTAGATGCCGCCTACCAATCAGGTTGCAAAAGATTTGACGGTGCAATTCAAGGTTTTGGCGGTTGCCCTATGGCTAAAGATGATTTAACAGGTAATATGCCCACAGAAAAACTTTTATCATATTTCAATACTCATAAAGTTAGTCACGGTGTAAAAATGACACGTTTTGAAACGGCTTACAATAAAGCTTTAGATGTTTTCAGTGATATTTAAGTATTTTTTATTGTTAAAATGGTTAAGGATTTAAGAATATTTCGACGTATTTAAGAATAATTTTTAACTTAGGGTTTTAAAATAACATAATTATGAAAAAATTCCTTTTACCATTACGTTTTGGAATTGCTATAAGTGGTTCATTAATAGGCTATTTTTTATTGTTATCATTATTTGGTTTACACACCAATCCGTTTTATAGTTTTTTTAATGCAGTCATTCTTGGTTTTGGTATTTTTGAAGCTATTCGTATCAAACGTTTAGAACACGGACCAAACTACACTTACTCTACTGGTTTTTCTTGTGGTCTAATAGCTGGATTTATCGCTACAATAATTTTTTCCATATTTATGGCTATTTATGCCACAGAATTAAATCCTGATTTTATCAATAGCTTATTGACCAGTTGGGATAATCATTTTAAAGTCACTATCGGAACTTTTATTTTTGTAGTAGCACTTATGGGATTTGCCACTTCAGTAGTGTCAACACTTACTATTATGCAATTGTATAAAAACCCTAAAAAATAAGTTTGTATATTTTAAAAACTTACTCTACATTTGCAATCCTTAAAAATTGAACAAAATCATTAAGCTATGTATGCAATTGTAGAGATAGCAGGGCAGCAATTTAAAGTTGCAAAAGACCAAAAAGTTTTTGTTCATCGTTTACAAGACAAAGAAGGTGCAAAGGTTGACTTTGATAACGTTCTTCTCTTAGACAACGATGGTCAAGTTCAAGTTGGCGCCCCAGCTATAGAAGGTGCTCAAGTCAGTGCTAAAATTTTAAGACACCTTAAAGGTGACAAAGTCATTGTCTTTAAAAAGAAAAGACGAAAAGGCTACAAAAAGAAAAACGGACACCGACAATATTTGTCTGAAATCCAAATTGAAAGTATTGTAGCTTCAGGAGCTAAAAAAGCGGAGAAAAAAACTGAAGCCAAAACTGAGACTAAATCAGTAAAGAAAACTGAAGCCAAATCAGCAACAAAAAAAGAACAAACCACTAAACCTGCTGAAAGTGATGTTAAACTTTCAGATATGACCGTAGCCGAATTAAAAGCTATGGCTAAAGACAAAGGTTTAGAAGGTTACTCAAGCCTTAAGAAAGCAGAATTAATCGAAGCAATAGAAAACTTTAAATCATAAAACCATGGCACACAAGAAAGGCGTTGGAAGTTCAAAGAACGGAAGAGAGTCAGAATCAAAACGACTCGGTGTAAAAATATTTGGTGGTCAACCTGCTGTTGCTGGTAACATTATTGTTAGACAACGTGGCACAGCTCACAGACCTGGTGAAAATGTTTACGCCAGTAAAGATCATACACTACATGCCAAAGTTGATGGCATTGTAAAGTTTCAAAAATCTAAAGGTGATAAATCTTATGTTTCAATAGAACCTTTTGAAGCATAAATGACTTTTTAATCTTAATAATTAGAAAAGGATATTCAATGCGAATATCCTTTTTTTTTATATAAAATAAATTCTTATACCAATTTAAATTAATGATGTCGATAATAAAAAGATGAAGGTGTAATACCGACGTGTCCAAGTATTTTTCGGTATTATTTTCTGGTGCTGGTTGACTTTCAATTGTAATAATATTTGAATCCAATAAAGTAATATCAAAATTGGTTAGGTTGTTAAAAGTGCCAAAATTTTCAATTTAATTAACTTCCATAAACTTCATAATTATATCATTTTTTATATATTCGACTATAAATCAAAATATTTTAATATGTATAAATTATTCATCATTTTAGCTGGTTTTTGTTTTCTCACACCATCACAAGCACAGATTAGTGAAATGATGGGGTTTAGAGATTATAGAGATATTTCAGATGCCTATTTCATGCGGTTTAAAGAAAATTCAAAGTTTGACATCAATGATATTGAAGGTTCTCCATTTTTAACAGAAGATTTTCAGTTTGGATATATCATCGATAGCAAATCTAAAAATAAAGCCCAAGCATATCTTAGATACGATGTCTATAATGACGTTTTTGAAATAAAGTTAGAGCCAAATTCAAAATCTTTAAAAACTTTGAAAAGGACTCCAAGGTATAAATACAATTTGGGTGGTGAAACTTTTGTTTTGATTAAATCACCTCAAGTTATTAATGAGGAACACTATAATTCTGGAAATGGATATGTTGTTGAATTGACATCACCAAAAGCTGAAGCAGTGCTTTATAAACGATATTTTAAAGAACTCATCCCTGGTTCAAAAGCTTTAACATCTTATCAGCAAGATATTCCTCCAAGCATTAAAAGTGATACCAGATACATCATCAAGTTTGGAGATACTTATGTAAGAGCCGAAGATCATAAAAAGAAAATCTTAGATGCTTTTTCTGATCATAAAAAAGACATTAAAAATTACATAAAAGATAAAGGTTTTAAATTTAGAGGAGACGATAAAGAAATCCAAAACCAAATGATACAAGTTGTTCGTTATTATAACAGCTTGAAAAACTAACCACCAACAAAATCTTTTAAATAGTAAGGTTCAAAATAAGCCACATCTTCAAAGTTTTTATTCAGAAACAGTTCATCAGCCAACTTACACATCTGCTTTGCTGAGGGGTTTTTGTTTTCTATAAAAAATCCTTTTTTGACATTGTCACAAATTTCTTTAAACTTGCTTACACCATTGCCAATAAAATATATTTTTTCATTTACATCAAAATAATCCTGAAAGCTATCAGATTTTAAAATTTTAGCTTCAACTTTTGACAAAGTTTTGAATTTAGAATTAAAAACGGAGGTGTAAACTTCCATCCGCCGTGCATCAATCATAGGAATGATAGGGAATTGAGTTTGATGTTGTTCAACTTGTTTAGCTAATATTTTTAAAGTTGAGATACTAATTAAAGGAATCTCAAGTGCATAGCAAAGACCTTTGGCTGTTGAAACTCCAATTCTTAATCCAGTGTAAGACCCTGGACCTTTACTGATAGCAATTGCATTAAGGTCAGTGATTTTAAGGTCAGATTGCTTAATCACTTTGTCAATAAACAGATGAAGTTGTTCGCCGTGAGAATATTGCTTTTTGTCATCTTCTTCCATAGCAATCAGCTGTCCATTCTTTGCTAAAGCTACTGAACAGTTGGTTGTAGAAGTTTCAATGGATAAAATATAAGCCAAAATAAAAATGATTTAATTAATCAACTGGGCGTTCTCCAAAAAATAATTCTAAGACTTTAATTCTAAAAATATAATCGTATTTGGCTTGAATCATTTGGTTTTGAGCATTGGTTAGTCTTGTTTTAGATTGGCTTAAATCAAAAGCATTGCTCATGCCAACATCAAAACGTTCCTTGGCAAAATCGTAGGCATTTTGCTGAGCTTCAACAGACTTCATGGTCGCTTCATAAGCTTTGGCGACACCTTGAGCATCTACGTAGGCTTGATATACATCAGCTTCAAGATCAAGCTCTGTTTGTTGAAGTTGATTTTTAGACCGTTCTAAATTAATTTGACTTCGTTTAACATTATTACGGGTAGCAAAGCCATTAAAAACAGGAATATTAAGCTGAATTCCATAAGAAATACCATCGTTTCTCCACAACTGATCTATAAAATCTCTTGGTCCAATGGCTTCGATCAAAAAGTTAGGAGCAACAACAGTAGCACCAGTATCTTCTACAAAACCTATTTGTTGAGTAGGATTATCTGGATCTATTCCACCTGAGGCAAATCTATCTCTATTTGATTCACGTGTGTTGTAGTTAAAAAAACCACGTAAAGTTGGATAGTAAGCACTTTTGGCAATTTCAATGTTTTTTTGGGCAATTTCCACGTTTTTTTCAGCAATTTTCACTTCATAACGCTCTTGTTTGGCTTCTTCTATAATGTCGTTAACATTTCGGTTTATAATATCTGTTATAGGAATATCATATGACTCGTCAGCAATATCAAAGTTTTCATAATCATCTATTAGAAGTGATTGAGCAAGACTGATAAGGGAGATTTTAATATCATTTTCTGCCACTATAATTTGTTGTTGCTCATTAGCATTGGTAGCTTGTAGTTCTAAAATATCGCCTTGCGGTACTGTTCCTGCTTTAATTAAAGCATTGGTTTGCTCAATTTGTTGTTGGGTGATTCGATTTTGTTCTTCTAAAACAGCTAGGGTTTGTTTACTCACTAAAACTTGCAGGTAAGCATTGGCTATAAACAAAGCGATATCATCTTCCATTTGCTCTAAGGAATATTGACTGGCTAATTGAGACAGCTTTGCACGTTGTAGAGTTCGCCAATTTTGCAGTCCACTAAAAATATTAATGCCAACAGTTGCTCCTGCAGAGAAGTTTCTTGTAACTTGATTTTCAAGGACACCAGTTGTAACGTTTTGAGTAAGACCTGAGTTCCAACTATTACTCGCATTGAGATTTAAAGAAGGTAGAAAATTACCAACAGCGTCACTTTTATTGATATCAGCATCCTCAATATCGAGTTGAGATTGTTTGATACTTATATTGTTGTCAAATGCGTATTTAATACAAGCCTCTAAGGTCCATTTGGTTTTGGCTTCATTCTCTTGGCTAAAGCCTTGAGCAAAGTAAAAACAAAATATTATTAAAACTAATTTTTTCATAAACTGTATTATTTTTTTAAAGATGTTTGAAATCGTTTTGAAATGTATGTGTATAAAAAATTATCCACCGAAACCACTTGGTTTTTTCTCTTTTACTTTATTCCAAACTTTTATTTTGTCATCCTTAGATAGCCCTTTTTTAATTTCAACATTAATACCATCACTAATGCCAAGTTCAATATCTCGTCGTTCAAATTTTTGATTGCCAACCATAACTTCTACGTATGGTTTTTTGGTTTCTTTATCAAATTGTATCAAAGCTTCTTTAATGGCTAAAACATCTTCAGCTTTTTCTAAAATAATAGAAGCATTAGCACTGAGTCCAGCTCTTATAAAAACATCGTCTTTCAGCTCAGATAAAGTTCCTTCAATTTCAAATTGAACAGCACCATTTTCTTCAACACCTTGAGGTGCGATATAATCTAAAGTTGCATTAAACACGACATCTTCAAGGGCTCCGATTGTAATTTCAAGAGGTAAACCTTCTTTGATTTTACCGACTTCAGACTCATCAACTTTTCCTTTAAAAATCATATCGTTGGTATTTGCAATAGTTGCAATTGTAGTTCCTTCATTAAAGTTGTTAGCTTCTATAACTTGGTTACCGACTTTGACAGGTACATCTAAAACCATCCCAGAAATCGTCGCTTTTATTTCTGTTGTAGTTGCATCACCAATACCTGCAGTAGTTCCTGTATTGATAATTTCAAAAGTTTCTTTTGCTGATTCTAAATTTTGCTTAGCAATATCAAAAGAACGCTGTGCTTGGTCAAAATCATTGGCTGAAATTACGCCTTTCTCAAAGAGTTCTTTTTGACGGTTATATATTTTTCTTTCGTTATCTAAATTAATTCTCGCTGTCATGATCTGATTTTTAGCGTTGTTTAAATTAGATACATTTGGCACAACCTTTAGTTTGGCTATTAGTTCTCCAGCCTGTACAGTATCGCCAGGTTTAACCAATATTTTTTCAATAATACCAGATATATTAGGTTTTACAGGTACTTCTTCTCTTGGTGTAATGGTGCCTGTAGCAATAGTTTCTCTAACTATAGTTTCAGTTGTTGGTGTTTCTGTTTGGTAAGTCACTGGTGGTTCTTGGTCTTTTTGATACAAATAGTACACAGCGCCTACAAAAAGAAAAGCAAGAAGGACTAAAACGATAATGGTGATTGCTTTTTTCATTTATTTTTGGTTTGATTTTATTTTTTTATTCATTTCTTAAAGCTTCAACGGGTTTTACACGAATGGCATTTTGTGCAGGTATAAATCCTGCTAATAGCCCAGAAAAGATTAATATTCCTAATGCAACGAGCACAGTAACATAATCTACGCTTGGATTGACAAACATACTATCAGGAGAGGCTGAAGCCCCAAAGAAAAATTTATTTAAAATAAATATGACAAAAGTTGCGAATATAATTCCTGCCATTCCTGCGATAATGGTTAAGAATACAGATTCAGATAAAATCTGACCTCTAATCTGCCATGGTGTAGCTCCGAGTGCACGTCTCACTCCGATTTCTTTTGTGCGTTCTTTGACGACGATAAGCATGATATTACTAATTCCGATAACTCCAGAAAATAGCACTAAAATACCAACTAAATAAGCCACAGCATTAAGTGCTAAAAACAATCCGCTTATTTTAGAAAATTGCTCATATAAGTCAAAATTTCCAACGGCACTTTCATCTTCGGGATTGATACGATGTCTTTTTTTTATCACATCAATTATCTCTGATTTTAAATTAGTAATTGAGTAGCCATCTTTAGCAGTAATAGCCATCCAGCCGACAACATTGCCCATATTGAAAGCTTGTGAATAGGCAGAAAACGGAACAAATATTTGTTTTTGAGCCTCTTCTAAATCTCCACGGGTTGAACTGGTTTTTTCGTATATACCAATTACCATAAAGTTGACGCCTTGTATTTTTATGTAACTGCCTAAAATTTCTTCTCCAATATCATACAAACCTTTTTGAACACCTGTGCCAATTACTGCAACTTTACGTTTTTGCTCAATATCATTTTGGTTGATAAATCGACCTTTAACAATATCCATTGGCTCTTGTTTGATGATTTCAGGATAGTCGCCGTAAACATTGTAAGCTCCAGATTTCAGACCTTTTGTAACATTATTGCCACCTCCAAAACCGCCAAGTTGATTGCGTGGAGAGATGTATTCTAAACCATCAACATTATTTTTTAAGGCTTCAACATCTCCAATTTTAAAGTTAAATCGTCTGCCTTTTGGAAAGCTATCATAAGCTTTTGTTGTTGGCATAGTCCACATAAACATGGAGTTTGTAGCTATACCCGAGAATGCTTGTCTTACACCATTTTCAAGCCCGTTACTGGCGGCTAATAATACGACGAGAATAAAAATTCCCCAAAACACACCAAAGACCGTCAATAATGTCCGAAAGACATTTGATGTCAGTGATTCTAATATTTCGTTCCATTTGTCTTTACTAAACATACTATTCTTCTCTTAGAGCATTAATAGGTTTGATTTTAGCACCTCGCCATGCGGGAAAAAATCCAGCTATAGCACCAGCAAGAACTAATACAATAACCGTAGATATAGCGATGTTAAAACTCACTTCAGGGTTTGAAATAAACTCAGTATTAATCATAGGACCAACAAATTCAAGCAAAACTAAACCAACAATAAGCCCCATAAAGCCTGAAACGGCGGTAACAAAAATAGATTCATGTAAAACCATACCGACAATACTTATAGGTTTTGCTCCAAGGGCTTTTCTAATGCCAATTTCTTTTGTGCGTTCTTTAACAATGATAAGCATAATGTTGCTCACTCCAATAATTCCAGCAAGCAGACTTGCTAAACCAATCAACCAAAAAAACAATTTTATATTGGCTGTTAACTCGTAAATGCGTTTTGAGGTTTCAATAGAATTACTGATATTAATGGCAGAGTTATCCAACGGTGAAACTGTATGCTTAGCTTTGAGAATAGCTTCAAGTTGGCTTATCAGTTGATTAGATTTTTCTAAAGCCACATCAAAAGACTTTTCTTTTGGCATAGTAAAGCTCATATTACGAATATCTTGACCAGCACCAAACACTTTTTGCATAGTTGATATTGCCATATATACTCTGGACTCTTCTCTATCGCCACCAGGGTCTTGAAAAACCCCAACCACTTTAAAGTTGATATCTTTAATTTCAATCAGCTTACCTAATGGATTTTTGTCTTCAAAAAGTTCGTCTCTGACTTTTTTTCCAATGACTACTTCTTTGGTAGATGTTGATTGGTCTTTATGATTAATAAACCGTCCTTGTATAATCTCAGCGTTTTCTAAAAATTGATAATCAGGCAAAACCCCTTCAATTCTATAGCTCCCTGATTTATCTTTGTAGCTTGTCAGCCCGATCCATATTCTGTAAACTGAAGATTTATATTCTAACTCATCTCCAAAATTTTTGACTAACAGATCATAATCATTATTCTTAAATTGAATTCTTCGTCCAGGATTTAGACCTTTGTATTCAACTCCAGTAACACCAGTATAAACAGAAATCTGATTTGTAGCGTCTCTTTGAAATTGCTCTTCTACGCCATTTTTCATACCTTCACCTATACCAAGAAGTAGCACCAAAATCAAAATACCTGTTGCCACAGAAAATCCAGTTAAAAACGTGCGTAGTTTATTTTTGCTGATAGCTTCAAAAACTTCTAACCAGCGCTCGAGACTAAGCATTAGCAAGGGCTTTAACTTGTTCTATTTTTCGGTCATCTATAATTATACCATCTTTTAGATTGACAATACGTTTAGTCATATGAGCAATATCTTCTTCGTGGGTTACTACAAGTATGGTTTTCCCCTCGTCATTAATTTCTTGAATAAGATGCATAATTTCATAAGATGTTTTAGAATCTAATGCACCTGTGAGCTCATCGGCTAAAATAACTTTAGGTTGACCTGCTAAGGCTCTCGCAATAGCCACACGTTGTTTTTGACCACCAGATAATTCATTGGGTAAATGATTTGCCCAATCGGCAAGACCTACTTTTTCTAAGTATGACATTGCTTTTTCCATACGTATTGTACGTTTAATATTTTGGTAATATAAAGGTAAAGCTACATTATCTAATGCGGATTTATAATTAATCAAATTAAAAGATTGAAAAATGAAGCCGAGAAATTTATTGCGATAATGAGTCGCTGTTTTTTCGGTAAGATTTTTGATTTCAACGCCGTCGAGATGATAAGAACCTGAATCTGCTTCATCAAGCATACCAAGGATATTGAGTAAAGTAGATTTTCCAGAACCTGAAGATCCCATGATTGAAACGAGCTCGCCTTCTTCAACTGAGAAGTTAATACCTTTTAAAACATGTAAAGAGTTTTTGCCGATTTTGTAAGATTTGTGTAAATCTTTAATTTCAATCATTTTTATGACTTTAATAATTAGACTACTAACTAAAAGAAATGTTACAAATTAGTTTGTTAGGACATTGTTAAAATAATCTAATTTATTTAGAATGAGTATAATGAAGCGACACCCGATTCATCCTAAAATGGGTATAACTTGATTAATTTGCATCATTGAGTTTTAATTTATAAGGCATAAAAATTATTTTAAACAAAAAAGCTTAATTTTGCCCTATGGAAACACAAAGACAACAAAAAATAAGTCAAATTATTCAAAAAGATTTGGCAGAAATCATTCAAGATAGTTTGAGAAAGTATGGTCAAAAAAATCTCATTGTAAGCGTAACTAAATTAAAAGTAACAGCAGACTTGTTAGAAGCTAAGGCATACTTAAGTGTGTTCCCAGAAGATAAAACACAGGCTGTATTAAAGGAAATTAAACAAATTTCAAATAGCATAAAACATCAACTTGCTTTGCGGACAAAAAACCAATTGCGTCGAGTTCCGGAAGTGAAATTTTTTAACGACGACACAATAGCCTATGTGAATGAATTGAAAGAGGCTTTTAAAGGGAAAAACAACCCTATTAAAGATCCAGATTTATTAGACAAACGACGAAAATCTTGAATTTTTCACTTTACATTGCCAAACGTTATTTACTAAGCAAAAGCAAAAATAATGCTGTCAATATTATAAGTTATCTTGCGTTATTTGGAATATTTGGCACTTCTTTAGCTTTATTTGTTGTCTTGTCAGCATTTAGTGGTTTAAAAGATTTTAGCTTAAGTTTTGCAAACAAGTATGACCCAGATTTAAAAGTCTTACCCGTTGAAAGCAAACGCCTGAATGTAAACAAAGACATCAAAGATGCTATTCTAGCTCTTGAAGGAGTAAATCAAATTTCAAGTATAATTGAAGAAAAGACCTTATTAAATTATAAAGACAAAAATATTCCTGCCATTTTAAAGTCAGTAGATAGTAATTTTGTTAAAGTTAACAACATAAAATCATCTGTATTTTTAGGGCAATGGCTCAATTCTAATTATCCTTACCAAGTCGTAATCGGCAATGGATTAAGTCAAAAACTGTCTGTAGGTATTTTAGACCAATCAGCTTTTTTAAATTTTATAGTTCCTAAGCCTGGCAAAGGGCAGGTTGTCGATCCAAATGATGCATTTAAAAAGGTTAATACTTTTGTGAGAGGTATTTTTGGAGTATCAGAAGAATATAATAATACTTATGTTTTTGGATCGCTAAAATTAGGGAGAGATTTACTAGGGTATGAACCTAATGAATACTCTGCAATAGAAATTTCGATAAATGAAAATGCCAATGTTCCTGATTTAAAAACTCAAATAAAAAATATTTTTGAACAAAATGTAAATGTCAAAACACGAATTCAACTCAATGACCAGCTGTATAAAATGCTAAATACGGAAAACTTGATGGTTTACCTTATCAGTACATTGGTTCTTATTATAGCACTATTCAACCTTATAGGTTCAGTGATAATGGCTATAATAGATAAAAATGATGATATAAAAACATTTTCTCATTTAGGTGCTTATAAATCTCAAATCAATACAATTTTTTTCTTTCAAGGATTCCTAACAACGCTAATCGGCTCAATGTTGGGTATAGCCTGTGGTGTAGTTATTGTTTTACTTCAATTAGAATATAGCTTAGTAAATATAACAACTTCTCTACCCTATCCAGTAAAACTCAATTTTGGTAATATACTTATTGTGCTGTTAACTACAATTTTACTGGGATATGTAGCTTCAAAAATAGCCTCATCTAGAGCCAATAATAAGTTATTGTAAATCAACATTAGCTATAAAAGAATTTAAAAAACCTTCAAAATATCAGGTATCTTGAAGGTTTTTACTTTATTGAAAGATATTGAAAATTAAGCCAACATCGTGACTGGATTTTCAATATAGGTTTTTAAAGTCTGTAAAAACTTGGCTCCTGTAGCACCGTCAACTGTTCTGTGATCGCAGGCCAAAGTTAGTTTCATGGTATGTCCCACAACAATTTCTCCGTTTTTAACCACAGGTTTTTCAACTATTGCACCAACTGATAAAATAGCTGAGTTGGGCTGATTGATAATACTTGTAAATTCGATGATGCCAAACATACCTAAATTAGAGACAGTAAAAGTTGAGCCTTCCATTTCGTCTGGTTGCAACTTTTTATCTCTAGCTTTGGTGGCGAGAGATTTTACATTTTGCCCAATTTGTGTGAGTGATTGTTGGTCAGTAAATTTTAAAACAGGCACGACCAAACCTTCGTCAACCGCCACAGCTACACCTATGTGGATGTGCTTAGCAATTTTAGTCACATCGCCTTGCCATTGTGAGTTGACTCGTGGATGCTTTCTCAACGCCATTGCTGAAGCTTTGATAACTAAATCGTTGAATGATATTTTGGTATCTGGTATTTCGTTGATTTGCTTACGTGAAGCTATGGCATTATCCATATCGACTTCAATGTCAAGATAGTAATGCGGTGCGTTAAACTTAGATTCAGCCAATCGCTTGGCAATGGTTTTACGCATTTGAGAGTTTTTAACTTCTTCAAATTGCTCTTCGCCAACTGGTTTATAGACTTCTATTGGTTTAGACTCTGCTTTTGTTTCCGCAGATTTTGATGCTTCAGCAGTTGCAGAATCTTGTGGTTTATAATTTTCAATATCTTTTTTAACCACTCGACCATTTTCGCCACTGCCTTTGATTTGAGCTAAATTGTAGCCTTTTTCTTCAGCCATTTTACGAGCTAATGGCGACGCAAATATACGTTTGCCATCAGCCGTTTGTGAAGCTTCACTTGGAGTTGTTTCGGTTTTATCACTTGAGGATGAATCTTCTGATGTTTTTTGTGATTTTTTAGAAGATTTATCTGAAGAGGAAGAACCACCGCTTTTTATACTTTTAAGCACAGCATCAACGTCTGTGCCTTCAGGACCAATAATGGCAAAACATAATCAACTGGGGCAGAGTCGCCTTCTTCAATACCTATATATAATAACGTTCCTTCATAAAACATCAAATTCTGGGCAGAGTTTGTCGGTTTCAATTTCTATATATAATAACGGCCTTCATAAAACGGATTCAAATTCCATTGCCTTCTTTGTCGGTTTCAACTTTGTCTCCTTTCTTTTTGAGCCAAGTTGCGCCTTCTTCAACTTTGTCTCCTTTCTTTTTGAGCGGTTTCAATTTCGGCAAGGATTTCGCCTTCTTCAGCTTGTTTGATTAAATCAGAAATATCTTCACCTTCTTCGCCAATAATAGCAAGAAGTGAATCTACGGGAGCACCATCGCCTTCTTCAACACCAATATGCAAAAGAGTTCCTTCATAAAAAGATTCAAACTCCATGGTGGCTTTATCGGTTTCTATTTCGGCAAGGATATCACCTTCTTCAACTTTATCACCTTTCTTTTTGAGCCACTTAGCAACAACACCTTCTTCCATAGTGTCGCTTAGTCGTGGCATATTAACTACTTCTGCCATAATATTTTATAATTTGTGAGGTATAAATGGATAATCATCTTGCTCGTAAACGACATCATACATAACATTTTTGTCAGGAAAATCTGACTCGTCAGCAAACTTTTCACACTCTTTAACTTTTTCTTTTACACGTTTATCAATGTCTTTGATGTCGTCTTCGCTAGCGTATTTTTTATCTAAAATAATATCCTTAACATAATTGATAGGGTCAATTTTTTGGTATTCTTCAACCTCTTCTTTTGTTCTATATTTTTGAGCATCGCTCATAGAGTGTCCTCTATATCTGTATGTTTTTAAATCTAAAAAAGTTGGTCCATCTCCAGAACGGGCACGATGAATGGCTTCATCTAAAGCTTCGGCTACTTTTTCGGGCTTCATGGCATCAACAGGAGCACAAGGCATTTCGTAGCCTAGACCAAGTTTCCAAATGTCTTCTTGATTAGAAGCTCTTTTTACGGATGTTCCCATAGCATAGCCGTTGTTTTCTACACAAAAGACTACAGGCAATTTCATTGTCATTGCTATATTGAGAGTTTCGTGTAAAGAGCCTTGTCTTACTGCTCCATCGCCAAGGAATGTTAAAACAACACCACCACGATTGAAATATTTTTCTGAAAATGCTAGACCAGCACCAAGTGGAATTTGACCACCAACAATACCATGTCCGCCGTAAAAGTTGTGCTCTGGCGAAAAAATATGCATCGATCCACCTAGACCTTGAGATGTTCCCGTAGCTTTTCCATACAATTCGGCCATTACTCTTTTTGGATCAACACCCAAACCAATAGGTTGAACATGGTTGCGATATGCAGTAATCATTTTGTCTTTTTCATGATCCATCACATGTAAAGCACCAGCCAATATAGCTTCTTGTCCATTATATAAATGTAAAAATCCTCTTACTTTTTGTTGGATATAGACTTGTGCTAATTTGTCTTCAAACTTTCTCCAAAACATCATGTTTTCATACCAATCAAGATATGTACTTTTGGTTATTTTTTTCATAGGATTAAAAATATAAATCTATTAGATATGAATACAAAAATAGAATAATAATCATGAAATGAAAACACTTTAAGTTTATTTAAAATTTTTTAAATTTTTGTTGAAAGAGATAATTTTCTAAAAAATTAGTATTGAGGAAATGCTTTTTTTTATCATTAATAAAGCAGAAAGACAAAACTTTTAGTTTGATATCAAATTATTAAACATAATGCTATAACTAATTTTAAAAAAAATGCAGAATTACTCTTTCATTATTTAGTTTTGTTGCTTACCAAGATTTTTAACCCGATAATGCAGTAAACATCTCAATTAAAATGAATTTTAAACGTTACTATTACCTGATTAGTTTGCAATACTTAGGGTTTCGATTTCACGGTTGGCAAATTCAACCCAATGTGCCTACTGTTGAGTTGATGATTAAAAAAACTTTGAGATTTATATTGCCTGATGCCAAAACCAAAATCATGGCTTGTGGTAGAACAGATGCTATGGTGTCTGCAGAGCAAACTTATGTAGAGTTATTTTCAGATCAAAAATTACCAAATTTAGATGTTTTTTTAGGCACTTTCAATTACAATCTACCTGCTGATATCAAAGCTCTAAATATAAAAGAAGTCGATAACACTTTTAACATCATTCAAGATTCAAAAGTTAAGGAATACCATTATTATTTTGCTTTTGGCGGTAAATTTCATCCGTTTAGTGCGACTTTAATGTGTCACGTTAAAGCAAATTTAGATATAGAAATTATGACCAAAGCGACAAAGGCATTTAAGGGCAAAAAAGATTTTTACTCTTATACATTTAGACCCAAAACCCAAACCCAAACCACAGCTGAAATTCTATCTTGCCAACTTAGGTTAAACAATGAATTGACAGCGAGTTTTTTTCCAAAACAATCTTATGTATTAAAAGTCAAAGGCACAGGATTTAAACGCAACCAAATTCGATTGATGATGGGAATGTTGTTTGATTTGGGTCAACATAAAGTCAACTATGACTTCTTTTTAAAAACCCTTGACGGTTATAATAAAATAAAGCTGGAACATATTGCTCCAGCTTCAGGTCTAATTTTACACAAAGTTGAATTTTAATTTTGTGCTGTCGTATCTTCTTCAACAGGTATATTTAACCGCTTCATCACTTTAATAGTAATATCGTATTCAGGTGCAATATATATTAATGAATTGGTTTCATTAAAAATATGAGTAAAACCATCTTCTTTAACAATTTTGTCAACTTGATCACCAATTTTATTATACAACGGTCTTAATAATTCATCTTGTCTAACTTGAAGTAGTTTACTTGAATTGGTTCTTAATTTTTGGATATCTTCTTCAAGTTTTATAATGTCTTTTTGTTTTAATTTTTTTAAAGCTTCGGTGTAAGTTGCTTCTTTTTCGGTATAGTTTTTGACTTTCTCTTGATATTCATCATACTTGGTTTTTAAACCGTCATCTAAAGTTTTACCGTAAGTTTCTAATTTTTTTTGAACATCTTTAAATTCTGGCATTTTTGAAATAATGTACTCAGTGTTTATCGTTCCTACCTTGGTTTGTGCAAACGACATTGATGTTAAAATAAAAGTCGCAATTAAAAATTTAATTTTCATAATGATATGTTTTTTACAAATAAAAAACAAAAATACAGCTTATATCTTATTTTAGTATTTTTTTAAATTTTAGTTTTGAATATGGACATCAAACAAAAGATAGAAACCTTACGAACTGAGCTACACCAACATAATTATCAATATTATGTCTTGGATAAACCCGTAATCACTGACTACGAATTTGACCAAAAGCTAAAAATCCTCGAAAAATTAGAGGAAGAACACCCTGAATATTTTGATAAAAACTCACCTACTCAACGTGTTGGCGGACAGGTTACAAAAAATTTTAAAACCGTAAAACATCGAGAAAGGATGTATTCGCTATCTAATTCTTATTCTAAAACAGATTTAGAAGATTGGGTAAAACGCATAAAAAAAAGCATATCAGAAGATGTCATTTTCACTTGTGAACTAAAATATGATGGAGCATCTATCAATTTAAGCTACGAAAATGGAGAATTTATACGTGCAACAACAAGAGGCGATGGCTATGAAGGTGACGATGTTACGCATAATGTAAGGACAATAAAAAGTATTCCTTTAAAAATAAAAAACGACATTCTTCCTGAAATATTTGACGTTAGAGGTGAAATTGTTTTACCGTTTGAGGGTTTCACAAAATTAAATGCAGAACGTGTTGAACAAGGATTAGAACCCTATGCAAATCCAAGAAATACCGCTTCTGGTTCACTAAAACTTCAAGACAGTGCTGAGGTAGCCAAACGACCTTTAGATTGTTTAGTCTATAGTATTCACGCAGAAAATTTAGGGTTTAATTCTCAATACGAAGCCTTAGAAGAGTTAAGAAAAATAGGATTCAATGTCCCAAAGGAAGTTAGATTATGTCAAAATTTAAATGAAGTTTTTAGCTTTATTAATTTTTGGGATAAAGAACGTTATAAACTACCTTACGAAACTGATGGTGTTGTGGTAAAAGTCAATTCTTTTACACATCAAAAAACACTAGGACATACGTCAAAATCGCCACGTTGGGCAATGGCTTACAAGTTTAAAGCCGAAGAAGTGAAAACAAAACTCAACAAAATCACTTATCAAGTCGGTCGAACTGGAGCTATCACACCAGTTGCCAATTTAGAGCCTGTTCAAATCAGTGGTACTACTGTGAAAAGAGCTTCTTTGTATAATGCCGATCAGATCAAAAAGTTGGATGTTAGAGAAGGTGATACTGTTTATGTTGAAAAAGGTGGAGAAATTATCCCAAAAATCACAAAAGTTGATTTCTCTAAGCGTGATCCAAACTCTAAACCCACAACCTATATCAAAAAATGTCCTGAATGCAACACAGCTTTAAAGCGAGATGAAGGCGAAGCCATACACTATTGCCCAAATCACAACAGTTGTCCACCACAAGTTATAGGTAAAATACAACATTTTATTTCTCGTAAAGCTATGGATATTGAAGGTTTAGGTGGCGAAACTGTTACGCTTTTGGTCGAAAATGGACTCATTAATAATTATGCCGATTTATATGAACTCAAAAAAGAGGATATCATAAAGTTAGAACGCATGGCTGAGAAATCTGCTCAAAATATAATTGATGGTATAGAGCAATCAAAACAACGTCCATTTGAAAAAGTTTTATTTGCCCTCGGAATAAGATTTGTAGGTGAAACAGTAGCCAAAACTTTGGTAAAAGCCTTTAAAAATATTGATAAAATAGAGGCGGCAAAGATGGAAGATTTAACCCAAATAAATGAAATTGGTGATAGAATTGCAGAAAGTGTGATAGAATTTTTTAGTGAGCCAACAAACATTAATCTTATAGAAAGACTTAAAAGTTATGGGTTAAAATTTGAAATTGAAGAAGAAGTGCAATCATCTTCAAAATTTGAAGGTTTAAAATTTGTAGTTTCTGGTGTTTTTGAAAATTACGAACGAAAAGAATTAAAATCGATTATTGAAAACAACGGCGGTAAAGTAGTAAGTAGTATTTCTAAAAACACTAGTTACATCGTTGCAGGTAATAATATGGGACCTTCAAAAAAGGCTAAAGCTGAACAATTAAATATTCCTATCATAGATGAGATAGATTTTAAAAATATGATAGACGATGAGTAAGCCAAATCTTTCTAAACCTATTGTCCTTAAAACATCTGCAAAATTATTTAGGCATCAAAGTTTTGCACAGGTAAGTATGCGAGATATTGCGAATGCTTTAAATGTAAAAGCCTCAAGTCTATACAATCATATCTTATCAAAAGATGAAATCTTAGAAGAGCTAATCTTTGAGTTAGTCGATAAGTTTATGACAAAAATCAACGAAACACAAAACAAAACTATTGACACTAAGTTTAAGCTTGAAGACATTATTCACACACACATTGACATAGCCATTAACACACCGAATCAGTTTGCTACATTTAATAGTGATTGGAAGTATTTGAAGTCTGATAAAAAGAAATATTTTTTAACTCAAAGGAAAATCTATGAGCAAATATTAAAATCTATAGTTGAAAAAGGAATTGATGATCAAGATATAAAAAAATGTAATCCTGAAATTATCATATATCAAATGTTGTCTTCACTTCGCACGCTCCATTTATTGTATGAAAAAAAAGATATAAGCACTCATACTTTTAAAAAAGAAATTCCAAAATTGATTTTGGAAGGAATCATAAAATAAAAAAGCCTCCCAAACGGAAAGCTTCTCTTCGGCTTTACAAACCTGACACAACTATGTGTCTCAACACAACTTCTTTTTCAACTTATTACCTATTTACTCATTTAGGCTACTGAAATAAGTCGAAGTAGCGGTCTGAACGATCCCGAAGTTTCGGGAGAACTCGCGACCCTCCCGCACGTGCGGGACAAGTATTCTAACCAACTATATTGAATTTAGGGTTATTAAAGAATTTTTCATAAAATAAAAAAGCCTCCCAAACGGAAAGCTTCTCTTCGGCTTTACAAACCTGACACAACTATGTGTCTCAACACAACTTCTTTTTCAACTTATTACCTATTTACTCATTTAGGCTACTGAAATAAGTCGAAGTAGCGGTCTGGACAATCCCGAAGTTTCGGGAGAACTCGCGACCCTCCCGCACGTGCGGGACAAGTATTCTAACCAACTATATTGAATTTAGGGTTATTAAAGAATTTTTCATAAAATAAAAAAGCCTCCCAAACGGAAAGCTTCTCTTCGGCTTTACAAACCTGACACAACTATGTGTCTCAACACAACTTCTTTTTCAACTTATTACCTATTTACTCATTTAGGCTACTGAACTAAGTCGAAGTAGCGGTCTGGACGAGACTCGAACTCGCGACCCCCTGCGTGACAGGCAGGTATTCTAACCAACTGAACTACCAGACCAAAATTTTATTTATAAAGAACTTTATTATAAATGCTAATTACCAAATCATAATAAACTCCCAACGCTCCCACACGTGCAGAACAAGTGTTCTAACTACCTAAACAATTAGCGGATGCAAATATAAACTGAAATTTAATTCTAACAAGTAAAAACAAAAAAATATTAATCAAAAGTTTTGCTTTTCTAATAGGTAGGTCAAAATTACTTTTTCAAAGCCTTTATTGATATCAGCATCAACATATTTTATTTGATATTGCCTACACTTTTGCAATAATTCCGACTTAAAAGATTTGGCTAAACTTTGATAATCTTCTTTAACTTGTTCAGGATACAAGTCGATTTTTCTTTGACTTTCTACATCTACAAATCGCCTTGGAATCTCTGAAAAATCAAAATCAATTTCTTTATTAAAATCAGTTGTATGAAACAATATAACTTGGTGTTTATTATATTTTAAATGTCTTAATGCCTCAAAAACATTTTTTGA